>NZ_JBFTSF010000152.1:0-14861 GCF_056399905.1 Cupriavidus sp. 01L46 | reverse complement strand
TACCGCCTTGAGCGGCCCGGCCGGGCCCGAAGAACAAGATGCTGACGGGCGAGCCCGCACCTGCGCGCACCTCGCCGTTGCCTGCCGGCAAGCGCCAGCGCTGCGGCAGGGCGGGCCCAGTACAGCATCGCCAGGGGACAGCTCGTCCTTCAACAGAGCACATCTGGAGCCATTGATGACCGACTCGAACATGTCTTTCCTCGGCAGGATTTCTCTTGCCGTGGGCACGTTTTTCAACATCCTGGGCGACCGCGAGCTTGCCGCGGGCGTGCGGCGCCTGCGTGACGGCACGGGGCCCGGCGCAAGCACAGCGCCCGCTGCACCGGTCCCTGCCCCCGTGGCCGCACCAGCGCCAAGGGCAGCGCCGGCCCCTAGCGCGCTGAAAGAAGCAAGCCCGGAGGCCGCGCTCCAGCTGCTGGGGCTGCTCCAGCGCGACGCGCGCTTCATCGATTTTGTCGAGGAAGACATCGCCGGCTATTCCGACACCGAAATCGGTGCCGCTGCCCGGCTGGTGCATGACGGTTGCCGCACCGTGCTGCGCGAGCATTTCACCATCCGGCCAGTGCGCGAGGAAGCCGAGGGCAGCCGTGTAACGGTGCCCGACGGGTTCGATGCCACCGCCATCCGGCTGACCGGCAACGTGGTCGGCAGCGCGCCGTTCAACGGCAACATCAGCCACCGTGGCTGGCGCGTGGCGGAAGTCCGCCTGCCCCGGCTGGCCGAGCGCCATGACGCCACCGTGATCGCCCCGGCCGAGGTCKAGCTATGAGCGACCCGCGCTACTCGATCGGCATCGACCTGGGCACGACGCATTGCGCCCTCTCCTACGTCGACCTCACCGCCAGTGACGGCGAGAAGACCACCCAGGGCGTCCTGGCCGTCGCACAGCTCACCGCACCGGGCGCTATCGAAGATTACGACCTGCTGCCCTCGTTTTTGTACCTGCCGCATCCGAGCGAGCTGGCTCCGGGCGACCTGGCCTTGCCGTGGAACGCCGCGCGGGATTTCGCCGTGGGCGAGCTGGCGCGCAGCCGTGGCGCGGCCACGCCGATCCGGCTGGTATCGAGCGCGAAGAGCTGGCTGTGCCACCCCGGGGTAGACCGCCGCGCGGCGATCCTGCCGAACGATGCGCCGGCGGAAGTGCCGCGCGTGTCGCCGCTCGAAACTTCCGTGCGCTATCTCTCGCACCTGCGTGAAGCGTGGGACCACGCGCATCCCGACGCCCCGTTCGGTGAGCAGGACATCACCGTCACCATTCCCGCGTCGTTCGATCCGGCCGCGCGGG
The DNA here is from genome assembly GCF_056399905.1 of Cupriavidus sp. 01L46. Taxonomy (NCBI): domain Bacteria; kingdom Pseudomonadati; phylum Pseudomonadota; class Betaproteobacteria; order Burkholderiales; family Burkholderiaceae; genus Cupriavidus; species Cupriavidus sp. 01L46. The sequence goes on along the minus strand of NZ_JBFTSF010000152.1, from coordinate 13,576 downwards.
AACTGACGGCAGAAGCCGCCGAATCCGCGGGCTATGCCCGCATGACCCTGCTGGAGGAGCCTCAGGCGGCGCTCTATAGCTGGATCCAGAAGAGCGGTGGCCAGTGGCGCAAAGAGGTCAAGGTGGGCGACATCATCCTGGTCGTCGACGTGGGTGGCGGCACCACCGATCTTTCACTGATCGCCGTGATCGAGCGCGAGGGCAACCTGGAGCTGCACCGTGTCGCCGTCGGCGAGCACATCCTGCTGGGCGGCGACAACATGGACCTGGCGCTGGCCCACGTGGTGGCGCGCAAGCTCGCGGCCCAGGGCACGCAGGCCGATCCGTGGCAACTGCGCGCGCTCACCTATGCCTGCCGCAGCGCCAAGGAAACCCTGCTCAGCGACCCGGCCACGGACGCAGTGCCGCTGGTCGTGCCGAGCCGAGGCTCCAAGCTCATCGGCGGCTCGATCMGCACCGAGCTGACCCGTGCCGAGCTCACCCAGATCATCCTGGAAGGCTTTTTCCCGCAGGTGGATGGCTCTGCCCGCCCGGTCAGCCGGGCACGCGCCGGCCTGACGCAGCTGGGCCTGCCGTACGCGCAGGATCCGGCCATCACACGACATCTGGCGGCGTTCCTGGGCCGCCAGGTGGCAGCGCTGGCCGAGATTGAAGGCCTGGCAGCCGGCACGCCGGCGCAGGGCGCGACCTTCCTGCACCCCACTGCAGTGCTGTTCAATGGCGGCGTGTTCAAGTCCGCCCTGCTGGTCGAGCGCATCCTGCAGACGCTCAACGGCTGGCTTGCCGCGGAAGACGCGGCCCCCGCGCGCCTGCTGGGGGGCGCCGACCTGGACCTGGCTGTCGCGCGTGGCGCCGCCTACTACGGCTACGTGCGCCGTGGCAAGGGTGTGCGCATTCGCGGCGGCACCGCGCGGGCCTACTACATTGCGGTGGAATCGGCGATGCCCGCCATCCCGGGCTTCGAGCCGCCTATCCAGGCGCTGTGCGTGGCGCCCTTCGGCATGGAGGAAGGCACCGAGGCGCCGTTGCCGGAGCAGGAATTCGGGCTCGTGGTCGGCGAACCCGTGCATTTCCGCTTCTTCGGCTCGTCGGTGCGCCGCCAGGACCAGGTAGGCACCCTGCTCGATTTTTGGGGGCCCGAGGACCTGCAAGAGCTCGATGAAATCCAGGCCACGCTGCCGCCCGAAGGCCGCACGCCCGGCGAAGTCGTGCCGGTGAAGCTGCATGCCCGCATCACGGAGGCCGGCACGCTGGAGCTGGAAGCCGTGCCCCGTGGCACGGGCGAGCGCTGGAAGGTCGAGTTCGACGTGCGCGGCAACGCGAATGCCTGAGTGCCATGCATGAAGCGGTATAGCGTCGGCATTGACCTGGGCACGAGCAACACGGTCGTCGCCTATGGCGAGGCAGGGTCGGAGGACATCCGCGTCTTCGACATCGATCAACTGGTGAGCCTGGGCGAGGTGGCCACGCGGCCGCTCTTGCCGTCCGTGCGCTACCACGCGGCGCCGGGGGAGCTCAACGCCAGCGATCTGCAGTTGCCGTGGCAGGTTGCCGATGGGGCGGACGATGGCGACGGTGCCGCATTGGGCCAGGTCGTCGTGGGCCGCCTGGCGCGCACGCTGGGCGCGCAAGTGCCCGGCAGGCTGGTCGCCAGCGCCAAAAGCTGGCTGTCGCATGCGTCGGTCGACCGCGTGGCGCCGATCCTGCCGTGGGGTGCCGCCGACGAAGTCGGCAAGGTGTCACCGGTGGCGGCCAGCGCCAGCTACCTGGCGCACGTGCGCGCGGCATGGAACCACCGTTTTCCCGATGCCCGGCTCGAGGACCAGGACGTGGTGCTCACCGTGCCCGCCTCGTTCGATGAAGGCGCGCGCGCCCTCACGCTGGAAGCCGCGCGCATGGCCGGACTGCCCGCGCTGCGCATGCTGGAGGAGCCCCAGGCGGCGTTCTACGACTGGGTGTTCCATCATCGCGAGACGCTAGCTGCCGACCTGGCGCAAACGCGGCTGGTGCTGATCTGCGATGTGGGCGGCGGCACCACCGACCTGACCCTGATCAAGGTGGAGGTCCAGGACGGCCAACCGCAATTGACCCGGATCGGGGTTGGCAACCACCTGATGCTCGGCGGCGACAACATGGACCTCGCCCTCGCGCATCTGGTCGAGTCGCGCATCGCCACAGCGCACTCGCGCTTGTCGGCGGGCAGCATGTCCCAGTTGGTCGAGCKGTGCCGTGCCGCCAAAGAGCAACTGCTCAGCGCGCAGGCGCCAGACGCGGTCACGATCACGCTGCTCGGTTCAGGCTCCCGGCTGATCGGGGGCGCGCGCTCCGTCGAAGTGACCCGGCAGGAGATCGAGCAGATCATTGTCGAGGGGTTCTTCCCAGCCGTTTCGACCGGCGAAAGACCGGGGCGCTCACGGGGCGGCATTGTCGAATTTGGCCTGCCCTATGCGTCCGACCCGGCGATCACCCGGCACGTTGCGGCCTTCCTCGGCCAGCACGCAGCCCAGTCGCGCATGGCCAACGCACAGGATGCAACAGAGGCGCCAGGCGACGCGCCGCCGATGCCCGACACCTTGCTGCTCAACGGCGGCGTGTTCCGCGCCGAGGCGCTGACGGGGCGCTTGTCGGGCACGCTTGGCACCTGGCGCCGAGCGCCCTTGCATGTGCTGCACAACGACAACCCCGACGTGGCGGTCGCCCGTGGCGCGGTAGCGTTCGCGCTTGCCCGCTGCGGGCATGCGCCGCGCATCGGCGGGGGTTCGCCGCGCAGCTACTTCCTTGTGCTGGACAACGGCGATGCCGCGCAGGCAGGGCGCGGCATTTGCCTGTTGCCGCGCGGCACCGAAGACGGCCAGGAGATCCATCTCAAGGACCGCACCTTCTCCCTTCGCCTCGGGCATCCGGTACGCTTCCACCTGGTCTCCTCCGTCGCAGACACACCCTATCAGCCGGGCGAACTGGCCGATCTCGCCAGCGGCGATTTCGTCCGCTTGCCGCCGATCGCCACCGTGGTGCAAGCGCGCGGCGCCAGCGACGCGCGGGAGACGCTGGTGCAGCTCACCACATCGCTCACCGAAGTCGGCACGCTGGAAGTGCACTGCAGCGAGATCGCCAATCCTTCGCAGCGCTGGCTGCTCGAGTTCCAGCTGCGCGGCGAGGCCCCAGCGGCAGATACGGCGGTCCACGCGCCGCATCCCTCCCTGGCCCAGGCCGTCGAATGCATCGACCGCACCTTTGGCGCCCGCTCGCAAGACGTTGGTCCCAAGGAAGTCAAGCGGCTGCGCGCGCAACTGGAGCAACTGCTGGGCGCGCGCGACCAATGGGACAGTACGCTGCTGCGCGCCCTGTTCGGCACGCTGTGGGAACGCGCACGCCGGCGCCGCCGCACGGCAGACCATGAACGCCTCTGGCTCAACCTTGCCGGCTATTGCATGCGGCCGGGGTTCGGCTACCCGCTGGACGAGTGGCGCGCCGGGCAGCTCTGGTCGTTGTTCGAGCAGGGCATCCAGTACGTCAACGAGAGCCAGATCTGGTCGGAATGGTGGACGCTGTGGCGCCGCACCGCCGGCGGCCTGGACGAAAGCGCGCAGCTGCGCTTGCTGGACGACATCGCCTTCTACCTGCAGCCCCCGGGCACGGCGCGCTACAGGCGCCCCGCCGGCGCCGCCAAGGCAGGCTACGCCGACATGGTGCGGCTCGCGGGATCGCTGGAACGCGTGCCCGTMGAGCGCAAGATCGAAGTCGCCGAGTGGCTGCTCGCCCGGCTCAAGAAGCCCTCGGAGAACCTTCAAGGCTGGTGGGCCGTGGGCCGCATCGGCGCGCGCCGGCCGTTCTACGGCAGCGCGCACAACGTCGTGCCGCCAGAGGTTGGCTCGCAATGGCTGGAGGCGATTCTCGCGCTCGACTGGAAGAAGGTCGAGCCGGGCGCGTTCGCCGCCGTGCAGATCGCCCGCATGACGGGGGACCGGTCACGGGACCTGCCGCTGGAGATCCGCATGCGCGTGGTCAGCCGGCTCGAGGCCGCCAACGCACCACGTAGCTGGATCGACATGGTGCGCGCAACGGTGGAACTCGATGAGGCCGATGAAGGACGGGTCTTTGGCGAGTCGCTGCCGGCAGGGTTGACGCTGATCGTGGCATGAGCGCAAGCGCGGCGGGTCGGCAAATGGCCTAGCCGACCTTCGCGAATCTTCGCAGCGACGCGAGATCCAGGATCTCGATGGACCCGCGCGTGCGCTGCACCAGCCCCTGCGCCTCGAAATCCCGGAGAATCTGGTTCACCGTTTGCCGGGAAACCGACAGCATCAAGCCGAGTTGCTCTTGCTGCACGTTGATCACCCGCTTGCTCAGGCCATGGCGCTCGCCATAGCCGCCGGCAATGGCGAGCAAGCGGCGCGCCAGCCTGACCGGCACGGGCATCAGCACCGACGATTCGATCGCTTCGAATGCCAGCCTGAGCTTTGGGGCCATCAGCAGGCCCATTGCTTTCCAGTGCACCGGATTTTCGTCGAGAAACTGCACCGCATCCTGCTGGCTGATATGCAGCAGCACCACGTCGGTCTCGATCCAGGCATCGTGGGCGCGTGGCAAGGCGTCAAACAAGGCGACCTCACCGAACCATTGTGGCGTTTCCGCAAACGCCAGCAATGCCTCCTTGCCATCGGCGGAGGAACTGGTCATGCGGATGGCGCCCGCCACCACAAAGTACAGGCCGTCCGCCGGGTCTCCATGCGCGAACAGGCGCTGGCCCGCAGCCAGCGACCTGACCTTGGCGTGCGCCACGATCCACCGTTGAAATTCAGCGGCGAGACCGGCGAACCAGGCKCTGGATCGCAGGGCAGCGAGGTGGTCTTCGGGGGTGGATGACTTTGACACAGCGCCAATCGTAGTCTTATGTCAGGAAGGCGACATTGTAGTCGGCCGTTCCCTGCAAAGATCGCTCATTGCAATCAGGGACCTCGATGAAAACCCTGAAGACCCGAAGCATCGGCGACTTCGCCATCCCGGCAACCACCCCAGCAACAAACCCGACAAGAGGAACGAGGCAATGGACATAGCGACCTCCCCCGCTCTCTACAAGCGTGACTTTCCAGCCGCATTCCGTGCGATCCGCAAGCTGCTGGCAAATGGAGACGACACCACGCAGGTGTTTCTCATCATGCGCGCCCTCAACGGGCCGTCCGCGCCGAAGAACTACGCGCGGCTCTTGACGACCACGAGCGGGCGGCGGCTGGCTTATCTTCGCGTCGAACTGACGGAGCGCTTCTCCGACCCGGCGTTCATCGCCAGCTTCGCCCCCGGCACGCTCGGCGCCGCCTACCGCGCATTCCTGGAGCAAACGGGCTACAGCGCCGCCGGCCTTGCCGCGATCTCAAACCTCAACAGCGAGCCGCTGGTCGAGGATCCCTACGCCTGGTTTGGCAGGCGGACCCGTGACATCCACGACATCTGGCATGTGCTGACCGGCTACAAGGCCAACGAGAACATGGGCGAAGCGGCGCTGGTGGCGTTCAGCTACGCGCAGACCGGCGCCCTCGGCTGGGCATTCATCGCCGTTGCTACCGCCTTGCAGAGCCTGCGCAAGACCGGCAACACCGCGTACTTGCGCGCCGTCGTCGAGGGGTATCGGCATGGACGCAAGGCGAAGTGGCTGCTGGCCGAGGACTACGAGGCGCTGCTGCATGAGCCGCTCGAGGCAGCGCGCGCGCGGCTGGGCATTCTGGAACCCGTGATGTACCAGGCGGCCAGCCAGGCCGCGCAATGCCAGCCACAGGGCGCGGCTTCGCAATCGCTGTCATCCGACTAGGCTCCGGGCACTGCCTACGGGCCTTTTGGGCCCAGCCACGGCACCGGCATGGGCTTGCGGCCGTAGTTGGCTTGCATGGCTTCCAGCAAGGATCGGGATGGCAGCGCTGTGTTCATCGGATTGGGTATAGGGTCGGCATCATGGCTGCTCGACAGGTCGTTCCGGGGCGAAGGTCACGGGAATCATGACGGTTTCACCGATCAGCTCGCCCTGCCTCACCGCAGGCTGGTAGCGCCATTGCCGGGCAGCCTCGATGGCGGCCCGCCCCAGTTCATCAGGGCCACTTAACCTGACCACCGCGATCCGGCTTGGATCGCCACTGGCATCCACCATGACCTGCAGGTCAACCCTGCCGCCGGCCCTTGACTCCGGCGTGCTCGGGTAGCTGGCCGGATGGCGCTGCTGCGAGGCCGGATCCACACTGGCTGGCCGATCGGCCAGGGGCGGCAGTTCGGCCAGCCGGGCGGCCAGCGCCTTGCCGGCCTGGATGAAGGTCTCCCAGCGCTTTGCGTCCGAGATCATGCGAAGACGAAGGGTGGCAAGGATGGCGCTCAGCTCGCCGGATTTGTCGGCGACCTCCGCCTGCAGCCGCTCGGCAATGGCGAAACTGGCAACCGCGTCCTTGTCGCGCTGCTCGCGCAGCGCGACCGCACCCAGCCCGTACCACGCATTGGGATCGTCGGCACGGGCCCAGATCGCCTGCTCGAACAGCAGGCGCGCGGTCACCGGCTCCTTGAGCCGCAGGTGATATTCCCCCAGTTCGTTGGCGGAGAAAAAGGCGCCGGAGTCGCGCGCCAGCAACTCGCGGTGCTGCTCATAATGGGCTTCGAGTCCCGCCTCGGCGGCGCGCGCCCCGCCCTCCGGCTTGGCCGCCGCCGTGCGCGCCTGGCGCAGCGTATCGCCGTAGGCGCGCTGGATGCGGTTGAACTCCCGCGTGCTGTTGTAGCCGCTAGGGAGCGCCATCCGCTTTAGCCGCAGCAGGTTGTAGCGGTAGGTGTCGAACTGCCCCGCGGCGACGGCTGCGATGGTGGCCCGGATCTCGGCGCGTGTGCTCGCCAGCGTCAGGGACGCCGCGGGAGCCCCACCGCGCTTCCATTCGAGCGCTTGGCCCTGCCCACCGGCCGTGCCGTTTGCCACGGCTGGCGTCGCGGCTTCGCTATCGCTGTCGCCGCCGCCGGACGACATGAAGGCCGTCACCAGCACCACCAGCGTGAGCGCGACGGCAACGGCAATCGCGAAGGTCCCGCTCTTGCCGCCGCTGGCCGGCATGGTGGTGGAGATCGATGCACTGACGGCAGCGGACTGAGCCAGTGGTTGCTGGAATGGCTGCTGCAAGGGCGGCCGCGCGGCTGCCTGGCGCGCGCGCTTGCCMCGGCCGGACTTGCGCTTGCCGCCGGCCTGCGTGGCAGCGGCTGCCTGCGTGGCGGCGCCGGCGATCATCGCACTGCGCGCGCAGGCCGCGCAGGCCAGTCCGGCAAAGTGCTGATGCGAGGGATCGGCGGTGCAGACCGCCAGGCGCTGGCTGCTGCGCAGCGCGTATTCGCGCAGCACACGCGCCCACTCGGCAGGCGCGGGCCGGCTGCCTGGCGGGCCGGCGAAGGCGCGGTCAAACATATCGCGCAACTCCGGCGGCATCTGCGCGTGGCCGCTCACCGGGTTGGGCGAGATCGCCTTGTGCGCCCGCAGCCCGTAGGCGTAGTAGCGGCCACGGATGCGCCCGGGCAGGTCGGTGGGAAGCTGCGCGTTGGCAGGCCTCCCGCTAAAGGGATGGATGCCAAAATTCAGCAACTGGAAGATCACCACCGCCAGCGCGAAGCGGTCCTGCGCTGGCTCACCCGCGGCGGTCAGCCCGCCGCCTTGCAGCTCCGGCGCCAGGTAATCGGCGGTGAACTGCTGCGCGGCAAAACGTTCCGACTCGCCCTGGATGCTGAAGCCATCGCAATCGAGCATCGCGATATAGAGCGAATCGCGGTAGAAGCGCAGGTTGACCGGCTTCAGGTCCACCACATAGTGATGCTGCTGGTGCAGGGCCGCGATGACGCCGCTCAGATTGGCCGCTAGCGTGATCTTGGCGCCCAGCCCGGTGGGCAGGCCGGCGGCGCGCGCCTGGCGCTCCTGCAAGATCTCCTCCAGCTCGGCCGTTTGCTGGATATCCAGCGCCGGCATGGCAAAGCCGATAAAGCGGCCACGGGCATCCAGCAACGGCGACTGCGGCCACGCGATCTGCACATAGCGCTTGCCGTTCTCCACCTGGTCCGGCAGCTCGGGCGACAGCCGTAGCATCGCATCGATCTTGCGCTGGTAGCTGGCCAGGTCCATGTGGCCGTGGTAGAGCTTGGCCACCTGGGCCGGCGCCTCTGCCAGCAGGAACACGCTGCCGGCGCCGCCGCTCTTGATCAGGCGCGCCAGCGTCAGGCCGCGCTGGCGATCCAGCCAGACTCTGCCTGCGCTGCGAGCACTCATGCGCGCAACGCGATCAGCAAGGTCTTGTCATCGCCGGTGATGTGGTGCGTGCGCGGATCGTCCAGCGTGGCCGCCAGCGCGCGGTTGCCCTCATCGAGGTCGGCTACCCCGCGCAGATACCGCTCGACCGGCTCCATGAAGGGCGCGTAGAGCCCGGCGTTGCCCTTGCTCATGGCAAACGGCATGGCGCCATCCGACATCAGCGCCACGCCTTGCAGCGGCTGGCGGATCGGCAGCACCCTGAGCTGCTCGCGCCAGTGCGGCCCGGTGATGAAGTAGGTCTCGTTGGCGTACTCGCCATTGGCCGGCAGCGAGATATCCGGCTTGGCCGCGCCGTCGCGCGGCTGGGCGACGCCCACGCCGTCGCCGATATGAAAGAAGTTGCCGCGCTCCGGCGTGGCCACCACGCCAACCAGCGTGCTAGCGTAGTCGGCCAGCCCGGCACCCGCCGCGCGCGCCACCTCCTGCAGCGCGTTGCGCGCCAGGCCGAGCACGCCGCCCGCGGTCTGCGCGAACAGATCGCCGGACAATTCCGGCAATTCCTCGCCCTGCCCCACGCGCGTAGCCAGCTCGTGCACCACCGAGTTCGCGATGAATTCCGCCCCGGCCCGGCTGTAGCGTGCCGAGCCCGCGCCGTCGCACACCACGGCGATCAGCACCTCGCCCACTACCGCATGCGCAAAGGCATCCTGGCACGGCACGCCGCGCTCGGCGTGCGATTTGCCCGTCGCCGAAGCGGCAAAGATCTTCCAGGCCATCGCTCAGACCGTGACCGCGGACCAGCTGTCGGTGGGCGGCAGTTGCGCCTGCCCGCCMGGCGTGGACTGCGACACGACCTGCATGCTGGCGCTAAGCCACAGGAACAGCTCACGGAACTGCAGGCCCTTGAGCTGCTTCACGCCGCCCGCGCCACGGTTACTGAACTGCTGGAGCACATCGATGCTTGCGCCCTCGCCCACCGCGATCGGGAACACGGCCACCTTGCTGGCCTTCTCGGCCTGGCGGGACTGCGCCGCGCCCTGCTCCCACTGGTCGGTGGGCGCGCCATCCGACATCAGGAACAGCCACGGGCGCGTGTAGGCCACGCCCGCCTGGCGAAAGCGCAGCTTTTCCTGCTCGATCTCCGCCAGCGCCAACGCCACGGCCTGGCCGGTCGGCGTGGTGCCGTCGGCCCGCAGTTGCGGCGCGGTGAAATCCATCGCATCGCACCAGTCGCCGGCCACCTCGGCCTGGTCGTAGCCGCCGTACTGCACCACCAGGAGCCGGACCCGCTTGCTCGCGATCACGTCCGCCTTGAGCTCCTGCTCCAGCAGGGCCAGCCCTTCATTGAGCTGCCGGATGGGCTCGCCGTCCATGCTGCCRGAGCAATCCAGCACCAGCACAAGGGGCGTGCGCTGCTCGGTGTTGTCGATTAAGGCGACATCCGGGATGATCGATTTAGACATGGCACTCCTGCTGCGATTTTGGCGAATTTCGCATTTTATCAGCCACATCCGGCATTTCTCAAAAAAAATGCATCTGGCATCCATCAATAACTTCCGCAGCCCGGACACCGCGCGTTGTCGATTGTGATGGCAGGCGTTTGGCACGCGCCACCGGGAATGCTATGCTCCCCATGCGCTTGCTGCCGTCGGCAGCAAGCGTCATTCAACGAACACAAGACCCCATAATCCATGGCTACCAAAGCAAATGCTGTTGTAAAGACCACCGCCAAGCCTGCCGCCAAGAAGGCGGCGCCGGCAAAGAAGGCGGCTCCGGCAAAGAAGGTCGCAGCGGCCGCGCCGGCGGTGAAACCCCTGAAGGACACGTTCAACAAGTCCAGCCTGGTGGCCCACCTGGTGGCCCAGACTGAACTGGATGCCAAGACGGTCAAGACCGTGCTGGTCCATCTGGAAAACACCATCCTGAGCGCCGTGCACAAGAAGGGCGCCGGCGAATTCACCCTGCCGGGCCTGTTCAAGGTCGTGGCGACCCAGGTTGCCGCCACCAAGAAGCGCTTCGGCAAGAACCCGTTCACCGGCGAAGACCAATGGTTCGCGGCCAAGCCGGCGACCGTCAAGGTCAAGGTTCGCCCGATGAAGAAGCTGAAGGACGCTGCGCTGTAAGCTGAACGGGCAAACAGAACGCAGCTGGAACAAAAGGGAGCCCACGTGGCTCCCTTTTGCATTGCAGGTCAACACCCGATATCGAGCACACGCAATGAAGATCAGGTCCGAGTGGATATTTGAGTGCGAGCCACGGCATGTCTGGCCGCACTTCCTTCATGCCCGCATGGATGCGTCGCGCCCGTTGCTGTTCTGGCTGGGGATTCCAAAGCCAATGAGCTGCCGCGTACTGGAGGGCGTCGCGGCGGTCGGCAATACGCGGCAATGCACCACGGACCGGGGCACCATCAACCAGCGCATCCTGCAACTGGAGCCGGACCGGCTGCTGCAGTACCAGATGCAGGAAAGCACAGTCTGGTGCCGTGCCTGGGTCGGCAAGCTGATCGACACCTTCAGCCTTGAGCCGCTGGGCGATGGCAGGACACGGGTGCGGCGCACGACCGAGTTCGAAGCYACGGGATTGCTCAAGGCCATCAGGCTCGTCGGTCTGTGGGCAGCGCTGCGCCAGCCGCATGCTTATGCCGCGCGAAACTGGAAGCGGCTGGCACAGCAGAGCCAGCGCGAATCCGCCTGAGCACGCCATCCTCGCCAGGCCGCGCTCGCGGCCTGCCGGCCGGGCAACCAGCCCCGCCACTCAAGTCCCCACCTCAATTGCCGATATTCACCATAGTCCGCAGATGCGTTCGCGATAAACGGCGCGGCTGACAATAGAGCGAATCCGGGTCCTATGGGCCAGCATTTCGCCGCCTTATGATTTCCATTCAGGTAGAAGAAAATGAAGAATCTTGGAATTGGGGTACGCCTTGGCATCGGCTTTGGCGTGGTGCTGCTGCTGTCAACGCTCATGACCGTGTTCAGTATCCTGGGGCTGCAGGACGTGGCCAGCCACACGCACGACATGATGCAACAGCCGCTGGCCAAGGAACGCGTCGTCAGCGACTGGTATCGCCTGATGCATACGAGCGTGCGCCGCACCACCGCGGTGGCGCGCAGTGCCGACCCGAGCCTGGGCGCGTTCTTCGCCGCCGAAACGAAGGGGTCGGTCGACGCCATCGCGGCGTTGCGCGACAAGATCGAGCCGATGCTGTCCTCCGACGCGGAAAAGGCGGCATTCAAGACGATCCAGACCGTGCGCAAGCCGTACAACGAGTCGCGCGACAAGATCACCAAGCTCAAGGAAGCCGGCCAGACCGACGAAGCCAACCAGGTGCTCGAGAGCGAGTTCGTGCCTGCCGGCAACGCCTATCTTGCCGAGATCCAGAAGCTGCTGGATATCCAGCGCGCCAGCATTGACCAGACCGCACTGGATATCAACGAGATCTACCTCGCCGCGCGCAATCGCCTGATCGTGCTCGGCGTRCTGGTGCTGGCGATTGGCGTTGCGTTCTCGGTATGGCTGACCGCCGGCATCACCGCACCGCTGCATCGCGCCGTGGGCTTCGCGCGCAAGGTGGCGTCGGGAGACCTGACCAGCCACATCCGCTCGGATAGCAAGGACGAGACCGGCCAGCTGCTGCGCGCCCTGGGCGAAATGAATGGCAACATCCTGCGCATCGTGACCGAGGTGCGTACCGGCACCGAATCCATTGCGTCCGGCACGAGCCAGATCGCCGCGGGCAACACGGACCTGTCCCAGCGCACGGAAGAACAAGCGTCGTCACTGCAGGAAACAGCCTCCAGCATGGAGGAGCTGACCAGCATCGTCCGCCAGAACGCGGACAACGCCAAGCAGGCCAGCTCGCTCGCCGTCAACGCCTCCGAGATCGCCATCAAGGGCGGCGCGGTGGTTGGCCAGGTGGTCGACACCATGCAGGAGATCAACGGCGCATCGCGCAAGGTGGTCGACATCATTGCCGTGATCGAGGGCATCGCCTTCCAGACCAACATCCTTGCGCTCAACGCTGCGGTGGAAGCCGCCCGCGCGGGCGAGCAAGGCCGGGGCTTCGCGGTGGTGGCGGGCGAGGTGCGCAGCCTGGCGCAGCGCAGCGCGACCGCCGCCAAGGAGATCAAGTCGCTGATCGGCGACTCGGTCGAGCGCGTGGAAAAGGGCTCGCAGCTGGTCACCAAGGCCGGCCAGACCATGGATGAGATCGTGGGCGCGGTAAAGCGCGTGACCGACATCATGGGCGAGATCAGCGCCGCCTCGGCCGAGCAAAGCGCCGGCATCGAGCAGGTCAACCAGGCCGTCACCCAGATGGACACGGTGACGCAGCAGAACGCCGCACTGGTGGAGCAAGCCGMCGCCGCCGCGGGATCGCTGGAAGAGCAGGCCCAGCGCCTGAAGGAAGCGGTATCCACATTCCGCCTCGTGGCTGCCTGAACCGCCTTAGCCGCCTTAGCCGCTATGGCGCGCCGCCGGCCGCTTGCCGGTCACGCAAGCGGAAATGTGGCAACTGCCGTCGTCTTGTGAAGGACGACGGCATCGTACAGCGCCACCAGCGCTTCTTGTATGGCAGCCGCAATGCCCGGCGTCGAGACCATGCCATCCTCATCCAGCCTGGCGCCCAGCAATGGCACGGTGATCGATGCCGGCTCGACAATGACGGCGGCCATCGTCTTCAAGGTCTCGCGCAGTGCCGCATCGGCATGGTGCGCGCGCGGCGATGCATTGAGCACGGCGACCGGCTTGAAGGCGAAGGGCTCGTATCCCACCAGCCAGTCCAGTGCATTCTTGATCGTGCCGGTAACGCCATGCGCGTACTCGGGGCTAGCGATCAGCAGCGCGTCCGCTTGCGCCACCTCGGCAAACAAGCGTGTGACGCTGGCATGCGGACAAGCCTCGTCGTCCGGGTTGAACAGCGGCAACGCCCCAAGGCCACTGAACACTGCAACCGACACATGCGCTGGCGCCAGCCGCGCGGCCGCGCGCAGCAGCGCGGAATTGATGGACGCAGCCCGCAGGCTGCCGGATAGCGCAAGTACTTTCATCATTCCCGATTGCACCGCATGGGTGGTGTCTGAGCCAGCGCGCATTCTATAGCGAATGCGCGTGGCTGCCCGCAGCCCTTTGTGCAAGCCCCGATTGCACCAAACCGCCCCGCCCCCTAAACTCCTCTGCCAGTGCCACGCGCCGGCACCCGCCCGGCCCCTTCCCCGGGACCAGAGCGCACTCGACCAGGAGACCATCGATGACCTTTGCCCCCTTGCTGCGTGCCCTCGCGGCTTGCAGCGTGCTTGCCGTGGCGCCTTCGCTCGCCCACGC
>NZ_JBFTSF010000151.1:0-22413 GCF_056399905.1 Cupriavidus sp. 01L46 | reverse complement strand
GCCCGGTATAATCCGGCATGACCTCAAGCCCTACCCAATCCGCAGCGCCCGCCGCTGCCGGCGCCTCTTTCTCCAAACTGCCCCTTTCGCCCGCCACGCTGGCGACGCTGGAGCAGCTCGGCTACCAGACCATGACCCCGATCCAGGCGGCCAGCCTGCCGATCGCGCTGGCCGGCCAGGACCTGATCGCGCAGGCCAAGACCGGCAGCGGCAAGACCGCCGCCTTCGCGCTGGCGCTGCTGAACCGGCTCGATGCGCGCCGCTTCGACGTGCAGGCGCTGGTGCTGTGCCCCACGCGTGAACTGGCCGACCAGGTCACGCAGGAAATCCGCCGCCTGGCGCGCGCGGAAGAAAACATCAAGATCCTGACGCTGTGCGGCGGCTCGCCGATGCGTCCCCAGGCCGACAGCCTGGCGCATGGCGCACATATCGCGGTGGGCACGCCCGGCCGCATCATGGATCACCTGGAGCGCGGCACGCTGAACCTGGATGCGCTCAACACGCTGGTGCTGGACGAAGCCGACCGCATGCTCGACATGGGTTTCTTCGACGACATCGCCTATGTGGCGAGCCACTGCCCCAAGGAGCGCCAGACGCTGCTGTTCTCGGCCACCTATCCCGAAGGCATCGCCAAGCTCAGCCAGCAATTCCTGCGCAAGCCGCGCGAGGTCAAGCTGGAAGAGCAGCATGACGACAGCAAGATCCGCCAGCGCTTCTACGAGGTGGCCGACAGCGACCGCCTGAACGCCGTGGGCCTGCTGCTCAATCATTTCCGCCCGGTCAGCACGCTGGCCTTCTGCAACACCAAGGCCCGCTGCCGCGACCTGGTCGACCTGCTGCGCGCGCAAGGCTTCGAAGCCCTGGCACTGCACGGCGAGCTGGACCAGCGCGAGCGCGACCAGGTGCTGGTGCAGTTCGCCAACCGCAGCTGCTCGGTGCTGGTAGCCACCGACGTGGCCGCGCGCGGGCTGGACATCGCCCAGCTCGAAGCGGTGATCAACGTCGACGTCACGCCCGACCCCGAGGTCTACGTCCACCGCATCGGCCGCACCGGCCGCGCGGACCAGGATGGCTGGGCGCTTAGCCTGGCGAGCATGAACGAGATGGGCCGCGTGGGCAATATCGAGCAGGCCATGGGCGCCGAGATGGAATGGCAGCCCCTGTCCGCGCTGACTCCCGCCAGCAACGAGCGCCTGCTGCCCCCCATGGTCACGCTGCAGATCCTTGGCGGGCGCAAGGAAAAAATGCGCCCCGGCGACATCCTCGGCGCGCTCACCGGCGACGCCGGCTACACCAAGCACCAGATCGGCAAGATCAACGTGATGGACATGTCCACCTACGTGGCGGTCGAGCGTTCGATCGGGCGCGAGGCGATGCGCAAGCTGAATGACGGCACGGTGAAGGGCAAGCGCGTGAAAGTGCGCATGCTGACGGAATAACGGTGGCCGCGACGCTGCTGTCCCCGCGCATGGCGCCCTCGCCCTGCCTGCTTGGTGCTTCCCGATGAAAACGCCGAAGCGGCTGCAGCCGCTGGTCGAAGACGGCCTGGTCGATGAGGTGTTGCGCCAGCTGATGAGCGGCAAGGAAGCCACCGTCTATGTCGTGCGCAGCGGCGGCGAGATCCGTTGCGCCAAGGTCTACAAGGATGCCGCGCAACGCAGCTTCCGCCAGGCCTCGACCTACCAGGAAGGGCGCAAGGTCAAGAACAGCCGGCAGGCGCGCGCCATGGAAAAAGGCACGCGCTACGGGCGCAAGGTGGCGGAAGAAGCCTGGCACAACGCGGAGGTGGATGCGCTGTACCGGCTTGCCGCCGCCGGCGTGCGCGTGCCCACGCCCCATCTGTGCTTCGAGGGCGTGCTGCTGATGGAGCTGGTGGTGGATGCCGAGGGCAATGCCGCGCCGCGCCTGAACGACGTGGCGCTGAGCCCGGAGCAGGCGGTGGCATTTCACGACGCGCTGATCGAGCAGGTGATCTTGATGCTGTGCGCCGGCGTGGTGCACGGCGACCTCTCCGAATTCAACATCCTGGTGGATGCAGACGGCCCGGTCATCATCGACCTGCCGCAGGCGGTGGATGCCGCCGGCAACAGCGAGGCCAGCGCCATGCTGGAGCGCGATGTGGATAACCTGGCGTTTTACTTTGGCCAGTTTGCGCCGGCGCTTAACGGCACGCAGTACGGCAAGGAAATCTGGGCGCTTTACCAGGCCGGCCTGCTGCATCCCGGCGTGAAACTGACCGGCCAGGTTGCCGTGGACGACACCCCGGTGGACGTGGAAGCCGTGCTGGCGGAAGTGGAAGACGTGATCCTGGAGGAAGAGGCGCGCCAGCGGTACCTGCAAAGCGCGGAGTAGGGCGGCAGCGCGGCAGCACGGCCATGCCGCGCTCAGAACTGCGCCGAGTACTGTACGAGCAGGAAGTTGATGCCGGGGTTGGGCCGCTTGAGCCTGCCGTTGGAGTAGTGCTGCAGGCGCAGTGCGATTTCGGAGTGCACGGCATCGCCAAAGTGGTAGCCGATGGCGATGCGGTCGCCGAACTGGAACGCCGTGGAAAACACGGTCGTATCCGAGATGCGGGTGCGCGAGAGCAGGTGGGCGCCGATGGCGAGATCCGCGAAGGCTGACGCGGGGCCCGCACCCTGCAAGCGAAAGACGGGCGTCAGGCCAATGTCGCCCATTGCGCCGCCGCTGCCGCCATGCGGATCCCAGGCACCTGCGGAAATTTCCAGCCCCAGKCGCAGCCTGGCCGATCGCGTGGCGGAGGCCCACAGGTCCTGCCGCAGGTCCCAGCGCAGCTCAAGGCGGCCAAGGTTGGCTTCGGGCGCGATGCCAAGCGAGACGCCGACGCGAACGGGTTCGAACCAGCCAGCGTCGGCGATGGGCGGCGGGTCCGCCTGGGCGTAGGTACAGGCGCCGTGTAGTGCGAGGACAACGGCAAACGAAGAGACGCGCATCGAGGGGCCCTCGCAACGGACTGCAGGGCTCTCGTCCAACGCGTGGCTGCCCGGCTCTTCATTTGATCATACACATTGGCAGCCAGGCTCGCCGGGCTTTCGTCTGCGAGGAATCCGGCGTGGGCACTCGCGTGCAAGCCCGGCCGCGCACTGGCAAGACAGGCGCGCGGCGCTCAACCGAGCCGCACCACGTACCCCGCCTTCGGCTCGCTCCCGCCTGCCACCAGGCTCGCGATTCTCTCCTGCGCGGCGCCGAAGCCCTGTGCTTCGATCAGCGTCAGCCAGCCGTTCGCCGGCTCTTTCACGTAGTCGATAAACGCGCGCTGCGCTGCGTTAAAGCGCCGGTTCACGCCTTCGGGCCCCCAGTCGGCGTTGCGCTTGCGGATCTGCACCGGCGCGAAATAGAACTCGGGCTTGGGCCCGGGCAGGCCGGTATCACGCAAAAAGCCCGTGTTCTGCGCCGAGCCGGCAAAGCAGTCGTACACCAGCGCGCCGCCAAAGTGATGGTGCACGCGTGCGCGCAGCGCTTCGTCACCGGAGAAGTCCACATAGAGCGTGGGCGCGTCGGTGGCGAGTGTTTCCAGCTCGTCGTAGCTGACCACCTCCGCATAGCAGCCAAGGCCTTCGACAAAGGCGCGGTTGCGCTGCGCAGTGATGGCGGCCAGCGAGATGCCGGGGATATCGCGCAGGCAGAAGGCGGTGCCATAAGCGGTTTTGCTGGAGGCGCTGGACACCACCAGCCGCGTGGCGCCGAAGAAGCGGTTGTCCTCGAGGAAGTCGGCCAGCATGAACGACGTGATGAATAGCGGCCGGTACAGGATCTGGTAGTTTTCCAGCTCGGGCGCATAGGCGGCGTCATGGGTCACACGGGTGTACTGGTTGTACGCGGAGGTCAGGGTCCGGCGGTGCTCGATGGCATCGTAGAAGCCGCGCTCGGTCACGCGTTCAGGCTGCATGCGGATATGGCTGGCGATGGGGAAGTAGCCGTAGAAGCGCTCGCCCGCCGCCACCCCGGGCACCTTGGAGTCCACCACATCGGCAAAGCCCCACACCGGCATATGGCCCCATTCTTGTTGCCCGGTGGGAAAGAACTGCCAGTAGTTCATGGCGTCGCCGAAGGCGGCGTAGGTGATGTTGTTGGTGGTGAGCGCGAAGCGGTCGATCTTCAGCAGGACTTCGCCGGGGGCGGCGTCGGTGCGCTCCTGGCGCGCTTCCAGCCGGCTTTCATTTAGGGCATGCTTGCGTGTCAGCAGGCGGGTAACCGTGAGCGAAGGTTCGGCGCTGTCGTTGCGGCTGCCGTGGTTGTTGCCGTGGTTGCTGTGCTTCGTCTGATCCTGTCCCATTTTCTGTCCCACTCTTACTGTCGAGGTCGATGCCACCAATGTATCGCCGCAAGCCGGCCGCCGGGTTCGGAAACGCGGGTGCCGCGGCCGAGCCGGCGCAAGCGCCGGCCAGGCCGCTGAAACGCCCATCGCAGCAGCGCGCGCGCTTTACCGTGGACGCCATTTACGAGGCTTTTGTTCGGATATGGCGCTCGCGTGGCTGGGACGGCGTGACCACGCGCGCCGTGGCGCTGGAGGCCGGATGCTCCGTAGGCACCCTGTACGAATACTTCCCCAACAAGGAGGCGCTGCTCTCCGGCTATGTGCGGCACACCATCGAGCTGCTGCTGGCGCGCATCGAGGCCGAGGTGGCGGCCGCACCCGGGCTGGACTGGCGCACGCGCGTCCAGCGCCTGGCACGCCTGACCTGCGGCGCCGACGATGCCTCGCTGGAGGGCTTCGAACACGAGATGCTCAAGCTGGAAGCGCGCATCGCCGAGACCAGGCATCACCGCCGTGTGTTCGATGAGTTGTACGCAGCCTGGCAGCGCGCGCTGGCGGCATGCCCGGATTTGCCGGGTGCGCCGGACGCCGCCACGGTGCGAAGCCTGGTGGAGGCGGTCTGGGGCGCGCGCCGCTATCGCCTGCTGCTGCAGGTTGCCGAGCCCTCGCGGGCGGCATGGGTGGCGCAGATGGAGCGGCTTTGCCTGCTGGCGCTGGGGGTTGCGCCATTGTCTTCGGATCCTGCCGATTCTATGGATCCTGCGGATCGCTCCTGAACCCCACCTTCTTGTGCGTGCCGTCGCAGAATGGCTTGTTGCCCGACTGGCCGCAGCGGCAAAACCAGGCCTCGGTCATGCGGGTGATGGTTCTGCCGGTGCCGCTGATCACCTCAAGATTGCCTTTGACGCGCAGCGGTCCGTTGGGGATGGGATGGATATCGAGGGGCCCGTCGCGCTGCGCCAGCGGCTCCGATGCCACGGTGGCGGCCTCGCCGGTGGCGACAAAACCCGTGCTGGCGTGGCTGCCGTCGCACAGGGGCTTGTTGCGCGAAGCGCCGCAGCGGCACAGCGTCAGGCGAAAGCCGGCGGGCTGGCCATCGATGGTGATGGCGGCGCGTAGCGCCAGCGGGCCGTTCTCGAGCACGCGCACCACATTGACCAGGGGCGCCGCCTCGCCGGGGGAGCCGTCGACGTTCTGGTAGCTGATGGCGCCCGATGGGCAGTTGTGCGCAATCTCCGCGATTTCTTCGGCGCTGGCGTTGTCCGGGTGGATCCACTCGCCCTGTACGCCGGGCACGAACACGTCCGGGCGGTCCAGCACGCAGTGGCGCGAATGGATGCAGCGGCTGTCGTCGAAGAGCACGATGACGCGCTTGCCGGCAACGGACTCGGTGGCCATGGCTGGCCCTCCTGCGCATTGCGCGCCAGGTGGCGCGCTCCCTTTCCTTTATAGCGCTTGCCAGCGGGTTTGCGCAGTGCTTTTCAGCGGCTTGGTTTTTTTGCAAAGATTCGTGTGCGTCACCCTGTAAGGCGTGCGCGCGTGGTGCTAATCTGAAGGCGATAGGCAGCGGCGCGGTGCGCAGGTGCCCTGCCAGGCGCTCCCGCCTTTGCGCGGGTCGTGTTGCAATCCGTTGGGATCGAACAAGGAGTGGGTGATGAAAACTGCACGACAGGTTCTTGAGTCCAAACCGACTCAGGCTATCTACAGCATTCCCCCAGGCGCCACGGTTTATGCTGCGCTGCAACTGATGGCGGAGAAAGGCATTGGCGCGTTATTGGTGATCGAACGCGGCGATATCGTTGGCATTTTGAGCGAGCGGGACTATGCGCGGAAGGTGATCCTGATGAAGCGGACTTCCCGGGAGACCTTTGTTCGCGACATCATGACGTCGGCGGTGATTTATGTGCGCGGGGATCAGAGTACCGATGAGTGCATGGCGTTGATGACGCAGCATCGGTTGAGGCACTTGCCGGTGATGGACGGCGATACCTTGGTGGGCATGTTGTCGATCGGGGACCTGGTCAAGGATATTATTTCCGAGCAGAAATTTATCATCGATCAACTGGAGCACTACATTAGCGGGACGCCCCATCCCAAGCTCTGATCTCATTGCCCGGGGATTCCGCTGGTTAGCTTAAGGTCGCAAGCTTTAAGTCAACGTCTGTTTCATGACCCCTGCGGGGCGCCGGCCTGCTTTCTTGTCTTGCCAAAAAGGCAGGCAAGGACGGCGCCCCATACGGCCCTGGCACCTCTTCACGGCTCGCTTCGCTCCCGTCGTTGCTGGCGGCAAAAAAACCACAAGATTTCCGTTTTTTCGCTTCGTGCCGGCTTGCTGGCAGATAACCGCTCGTACTGAACAGAAGTACGCACGTTCCGGAAAAAGGCACGCCTGCGCCGCATCGGAAACCAACTTAGTGCCGCACTCCATATTTGGTATCCGCATATAATTATGCATTCACTGAATTAGGCCTTCCCGGGCCGTGCAGGCGGCATCTGCCAGCTCGTGGCAGTTCTCGATTCGCGCAGCGCTGGGTACGCGTCCAATCGGTTGATTTCAATTTTGTGGCCATGTTCCCCGATGTAGGCTGACAAACGAGGTGGTTTGTTGGTGGTTGGGCGCAACGTTGGTTGCTCATGACTACGCGCCCTGCTGCCCCCGATGTCTTCCTCCGCTCCTGCTTCATCTGCTTCGTCCGCTGTTGCTACCCCTGCCCTGAGCCACCAGGCCATCATGCGAGTGATCGGCGGGATCATCCTTTGCATCTTGCTGGCCGCGCTGGACCAGACCGTGGTGATTCCTGCGGTGCCGGCGATTGCCAATGACCTGAACGGGTTTGGCCATTTGTCGTGGATCGTGACGGCCTACCTGATCACTTCCACCGTTTCCACGCCCTTGTACGGCAAGTTGTCGGATACCTATGGCCGGCGCCGGCTGCTGATGCTGGCGATCGCACTGTTCATCCTGGCCTCGGTGGCGTGCGCGATGGCGGCTACGCTGGAGCAGCTGATCCTGTTCCGCGCGCTGCAAGGCATTGGTGGTGGCGGTTTGATGTCGCTGGCGCAGGCGGCGATTGCGGATGTGGTGGCGCCGCGCCAGCGTGGGCGTTACCAGGGTTACCTGGCGACCGTGTGGGCGGTGGCTTCCATCGCCGGCCCGCTGGTGGGCGGCTGGACTTCAGATCATCTGTCGTGGCGCTGGCTGTTCTGGATCAATGTGCCGCTGGGGCTGCTGGCCATGTTCATGTGCTATCGGGGCTTGAGCCAGTTGCAGGTGCGTGGCGGCTCGGCGCGGGTGGACTGGGGCGGCGCGCTGCTGCTGACGGTTTCCATTGTGGCCTTCCTGCTGGCGATGAGCTGGGGGGGCGATGTCTATGACTGGATCTCGCCGGAAATCGCTGGCCTGGCGCTGCTGGCCTTGGTGGCGGTGGCCGCGCTGGTCTGGCAGGAGCGCCGCGCGGGCGACCCGATGCTGCCGCCGAGGCTGTTTTGCAACCGCGCCTATGTGCTGGGCGTGGCGGCGTCCGCGATGGCCGCGCTGAATATCTTCTTGTGCATCTTCGCGCTGCCGCTGCATTTCCAGCTGGTGCGCGGCGCCGATGCGTCGGAGTCCGGCTTGCTGGTGGTGCCGTTCCTGCTCTCCACGGTGGCGGGCAATTTCATCGTGGCCGGGCTGGCGCCGCGCCTGGGGCGGATGCGCGGCATCCTGACTGGCGGCTTCATTGCCGCGGCGCTGGGCTTGCTGGCGCTCGTGCTGATTTCGCCCTCCACGCCGCTGGCGCTGGTGCTGCTGGCCATGATGGTGGCCGGCGTGGGGCTGGGCATGACCATGGTCGGCACCTTGATGACGGTGCAGAACGTGCTGGAGCGCCGCGATACCGGCGCMGGCACCGGCGCGCTGCTGGTGCTGCGCTCGCTTGGCAGCGCCTTTGGCGGCGCGCTGGCCGGCACCTTGCTGACGCTGGAATTCCGCCATGCCCTGCACGCTTCCGGCGTGACGCAGGCGCTCGACCTGGGGGCGCTGCGCCACGGCAGCGAGGCGCTGGCCCATCTCTCTCCCGCGGTGCGGGACGTGCTGACGGGCGGCGTGAAGTCGGGCTTTCGGCTGATTTTTGCCGTGGGCACCGTGGCCGCGCTGCTGGCGCTGGTGATCGTGCGCCGCATGCCGGACGTGGAGTTGCGCAGCAGCGTGACCGAGCACGCGGCCACGCTGGCCATGGAGTAGGCGGGGGAGGCTTGCGCATCCATTTCACGCCCAACGGCGTAAACTACGGACAGACCATCTCCGGAGTTTCCTACATGCGCAGCCTTCCCGAACAGCGCTCACGCGCCCTGCAACGCATCGCCTTGTCCGGCGCGTTGGTCCTGGCCGCTGCCGCCGCTGTTGTCGCCGCGCCGCGTCTTGCGCAAGCCGCCGATACCCCGGCAGCCACCGCCGCCAAGCCAGCCGGCGCCTGCCCGGCCTCGCTCAACTTCAAGTTCCCCCGCCTGCAGGACGAAGCGCCGCAAAACCTCTGCCAGTACGCCGGCAAGGTCGTGGTGGTGGTCAATACCGCCAGCTATTGCGGCTTTACCCCGCAATACGAAGGGCTGGAGGCGCTGTACGCCAAGTACCGCGAACGGGGGCTGGTGGTGCTGGGCTTCCCGTCGAACGACTTTTCGCAAGAGCCGGGGTCTTCCAAGGAGATCGCCGACTTTTGCTACAACACCTATGGCGTGAAATTCCCGATGCTGGGCAAGTCGCACGTGCGCGGCAGCGATGCCAATCCCATGTACGCGCTGCTGGCCAAGCAGTCCGGCACCACGCCCAAGTGGAATTTCTACAAGTACGTGATCGACCGCAACGGCCAGGTGGTGGGCAGCTATAACAGCATGACCAAGCCCGACGACAAGCAGTTCGTGAGCAAGATCGAGCAACTGCTGGACGGCGCGCGCTAAGCCACCAAGCTATTCAGCCGCCATCGGCACAGCACGGCTTCGCAGCATGAAGCCGTGCGCCACCAGGTTGAGCGCGGCAAAGCCGATCCCGGCCAGGCCACCCCCTGCCATGGCATCGGCGCACGATTCGATCCCTTCTTGACCGGCGTCAAGCCGCCGGGGCGCCGCCATCGCTACTTTCGCCGCTTTGGGGAGAGACAGACGATGGCCATCACGCTATACGATGCCGGCGGGCACACCTGCCTGCTGTTTTCGGACCTGGTCGAGGAGGAGCACGGCGAGGTGGTGCAGACCAACCAGTTCCTGATCGTCGACGCCGGCCACGGCGCGCTGATCGATCCTGGCGGGCACATGACCTACGGCGAGCTGTACCTGGCCATCAGCCGCTACTTTCCGCCCAAGCAGCTCGACTACGTGCTGGCGTCGCACGCTGATCCGGACATCGTGGCCTCGGTCGGGCGCTGGCTGACCGCCTCCGATAGCCGCATCCTGATCTCGCGCGTCTGGGCGCGGTTTTTGCCGCATTTCTGCCAGGCGGGCAAGACGGAAGGGCGCATCGTCACCATCCCCGATGCCGGCATGCCGATCGCGCTGGGCAACTGCACGTTGCTGGCGGTGCCGGCGCATTTCCTGCACTCGGAGGGCAACTTCCAGTTCTACGATCCCATCAGCAAGATCCTGTTCTCCGGCGACCTGGGCGCGGCCATGACCAGCGCGCGGGAAGCCGGCGCGGTGGTGAGCGATTTTGCCGCGCACACCCACGCCATGTTGCCCTTCCACCAGCGCTACATGAGCGGCAACCGCGCMTGCCGGCTGTGGGMCAACATGGCGCGCGGGCTGGATATCGAGTGGATCGTGCCGCAGCACGGCCCGTCGTTTCGCGGCAAGGCCATGGTGGCGCAGTTCATCGACTGGGTTTCCACGCTGGAGTGCGGGCTGGACTTGCTCAGCCAGGACGACTACAGGCTGCCGCCTTTCATCGCGGCGGCTGCCTGAGGCCCGGCACCGGTTGCACGATCAATCGCGCGCCAGCCCTTCGGCCACCAGCGCCTCGTGCACCTTCGGCCGCGCGGCCACGCGAGACAGGTAAGCCTGCAGCGCGGGGTAAGGGTTGAGCGGCATGCTCAGGAGATTGGCCCAGTTGGCGACGGCGAAGCAGTAGGCGTCGGCCACGGTGAACTGCGTGCCGCACAGGTAGTCGCGCGTGGCCAGGTGCCGGTCCAGCTCGGCGAAGCGCAGGGCCACCTTGGCCTTGCAGTCCTCGCGCGTGCTCTGCGCGGTTTCCTTGTGCCACAGCCACGGGCTGAAGACCTTGTGCAGCTCGGTGGAGACCAGCGTCAGCCAGCCCACCGCTTCCAGGCGCGCCTGGGTGCCGGCCGCCGGCAGCAGCGCCTTGCCCGGGGCGAGGTCAGCCACGTATTGCAGCAGCGATGCGGCTTCGGTGTGGCGCGAGCCATCGTCCAGTTGCAGCATCGGCACGTAGCCGCGCGGGCTTACCGCGTAGAAGTCGTCGCTGCCGTTTTCCGGCTCGGCCAGCTTGTGCGTGGCCAGGTCGACCTTGGCGAGCKAAAACGGCAGGCCGGCTTCGCGCAGTGCGATATGCACGGCCAGGGAGCAAGCGCCAGGGGAGTAGTAGAGCTTCATCGGGTGGTCCTCGCTGTTTTGGGTTCGGTTCGGGCTCGGGCTCGGGTTCGAGATTTCGGGGTTTGCCGCCACGCCTTGTGGTGGCAGTGCAGGCAGTCTAGGATTGCGAAAGCGCAATCGCAATGCGCGCCGTTGCAAGTCATGACTGCAAATTCGCAATGAATATTCCCTACCAACTCTCTTCCCCCGATCTCGACGTGGTGCTGGCATTGGTGCGTGGCGCCACGTTGGCCGAAGCCGGGCGCCGGCTCGGGCTTGATGCCTCCACCGTGTTCCGCGCGCTGCAGCGCATCGAGAAAGGGCTGGGGCGGCGCTTGTTCGAGCGCAGCCGCGCGGGCTACCTGCCAACCGAACTCGCCCAGCAGTTCGCGCAACATGCCGAACGCATCGAGGCCGAGCTGGAGGCGGCGCGCGCGCATGCCTCGGTGTCGGCGGGCACGGTGTCGGGCCTGGTGCGCATCACCACCACCGATACCGTGCTGCATGGCATGGTGCTGCCGGCGCTGGCGCCGCTCGGGCGCCGGCATCCCGGGCTGAGCTTCGAGCTGATCGCCACCAATGAGCTGGTCAGCCTGACCCGGCGCGATGCCGACATCGCCGTGCGGGCCACGCGCCATCCGCCCGATCACCTGATCGGCAAGTGCCTCGGCGCCTTGCGCGTGGCGGTGTTCGCGGCGCGGGAGCTGCTGGAGGCGGCCGGCATCGCGGTCCCCGGGCACGGCGGCGCCGTCGACCTTGCCGCGCTGGCCACGCTGCCCTGGATCGCCCCGGACGAGGCCATGCCCGATCACCCATCAGTGCGCTGGCGCCGCAAGCACCTGCCGCGCGTGGTGCCGCAATACCGCGTCAACAGCATCGCGGGCGTGCTGGAGGGCGTCGAGGCCGGGCTTGGCGCCGGCATTGTTTCACTGATGATCGGGCGGCGCAGCGGCAAGCTGGTGGCGCTCACCGGCACGCTGGACGAGTGCGACACCGACCTGTGGCTGCTGACGCATCCCGAGTCCCGGCATCTGCGGCGCATCGCCACCGTGGTCAGCCACCTGGCGGAGCATGTCAGGCTGGATGCGTAGGGCGGCGAGAACGTGCGCTCACGGCGCGGCCAGGGCGGCGGGAATGGCGCTGGCCAGAAAGTCGTAGACCGCGCGGATGCGCGCGCTGCCGCGGATTTCCCGGTGCACGGTGAGCCAGACCGGCAGCGGTGGAATGGACAGCTCGGGCAGCACCGTGCGCACGCGCGCATCGCCGGCGGCGATATAGCGCGCCGCGAAGCCCACGCCCAGGCCGGCGCGGATCGACTGYCACAGCACGATGTCGTCATCGCTGCGCACCGCAAACACCTCGCGCGTGACCTCCACGCCCATGGCCCGAAAGCCGCGCAGGATCGTGTCGTCGTGGTCATAGCCGATCAGGTCAAAGCGCGGCAGCTCCTGCGCCGTGCGCGGCACGCCCTTGCGCCGCAGGTAGTCCTCGTGGGCGCAGGCGCATAGCGCCACGGACGCCACCTTGCGCGCGATCAGCGATGCCTGCACCGGCCGCACCATGCGGATGGCGATATCGGCCTCGCGCCGCAGCAGGTTGCTGACCGCGTTGGACGACACCACTTCGATGGCAAGTTGCGGCTCGCGCAGGCGCAGGTCCGCCAGCAGCGGCGGCAGCAGGTAGCTGGCCACCGCGCGGCTCGCGGAGATGCGCACCGTCCCGGCAATGCCCGCCTGGTCGCGCGTCAGCGTGCGCGCGACCGCGTCCGCGCCCTGCTGCATCACCCGCGCGTGCCCGGCGATGGCGCGCGCGGCCTCTGTCGGCTGCAGGCCATGGCCGGTGCGCTCGAACAGCGGCACGCCGAGCTGCGCCTCCAGCTGCGCCACGTGGCGCCCCAGCGTCGGCTGGCTGCTGGAAAGCTGGCGCGCCGCGCCCAGCAGGCTGCCGGCCTCCATCACGGCCAGGAAGGAGCGCATCAGTGCCCAGTCGAATGCTTCGGCCATTTCCTCTATCGCTCCTTGCCTGGCGCGCTATTCAAAAATGAATTCGCGTGTTGCGTATTCATGCAATTGTGGCGTAGCCAAGGCTTGCCCACAATGGTCTTCAGGCGATGCTGCAAGGAGAAGGTCATGCTGGAGAACGCGATGCAGGAGAACATGATGCGCGACACCGTATTGATACTCGGCGCCAACGGCCGGCTTGGCCGCACCCTGGTCGATGCCTTTGCCGCGGCTGGCTGGACGGTGCTGGCGCAGGCACGCCGTCCGCTGGCGGGCACGGCGGCGCACAACGTGCGCAGCCTGGCTATCGATGTGGCAGACACCGCGCAACTGCTCGCCGCCGCGCGTGGCGCCAGCGTGGTGGTGAACGCGCTCAACCCGGTCTATACCGAGTGGGAGCAGCACGCCGAAGCGCTGGCGCGCAGTGGCATGGAGGTGGCACAGGCGCTGGACGCCTTGCTGCTCTATCCCGGTAACGTCTACAACTTCGGCGAGTCGATGCCGCCGCTGCTGCGCCCCGACACCGCCGAGCGGCCCAGCACGCGCAAGGGCGAGATCCGCCGTGCCATCGAGGCCGGCCTGCGCGAGCGCGCGCCCGCGCCGCGCAGCGTGGTCTTGCGCGCGGGCGATTTCTTCGGCGGCCCGGGGCGCGGCGCATGGATGGACCTGGCGATCGCCAAGTCGCAAGGTGGTCTATCCAGGCCCGCGCGACCGCGCGCATGCCTGGGCCTACCTGCCCGACCTGGCGCAGGCCTTCGTTGCGGTGGCACGGCGCCATGCGGATCTGCGCGGCCATGCCGTGCTGCATTTCGCGGGGCATACGCTAACGGGCGATGAACTGGTGAGCGCACTGGCCGAAGCCAGCGGCATGGCGCACGCACCGCGCGTGGGCGGCATGCCATGGTGGCTGATCCGCGCAGGCGGCGCGGTGGTGCCCATGTGGCGCGAGCTGGCCGAGATGGCTTACTTGTGGAATGTGCCGCACGCGCTCGATGGCACGGCGCTGGAAGCCCTGGTGGGCGAGCTGCCGCGTACGCCGCTCAAGCAGGCGCTGCGCGCAAGCCTGGGCGAACTGGGTTTGCGGGTGGCAGCCTGAGTGCGGCGCCAGGCCTGCCCAATGATGTCGGCGCGCGTCACCACGCTGCCGAACTGATGCCGCCACAGCGTCGCGCCCAGCGGCGCAGCTTAGTCCAGCATCGCCGCCAGCGTCGGCGGCAACCCGCGATTCGGCTTGTGCGGCGGGCGCGCGAAGCTGCCTTGCGCCGCGCCAGTGGGCGCCAGTGCGATCAAGCTCTCGCAATGCCGGATCGCGCTGGACACGCCATCCACCACCGGCACCGGAATCCGGTCCTTGAGCGTACGCGCCAGCCCGGCCAGCGGCGCGCCGGCCACGATGATCACGTCCGCGCCATCCTCGTGCACCGCCTTCAGGCTGAGTTCCTCCAGCCGCGCCGCATGATCCTCCTGCACGCTGCCGATATCGCGCAGCGGCTGCTGCAGCGAACGCACGCTGGCCAGCCGCGAGGTCAGCCCATTCGCCGCCACGCACTCGCGGTACCAGGCCTCGATCCGATGCGAGATCGCAATGATGGAAAAACGCTGCCCAAGCAGGCAGGCGCTGGCCAGCGCGGCCTCTGTCATCCCCACCACTGGCACATTGAACAGTTCCTTCAACCCCGCCAGCCCGGGATCGCCAAACGCAGCCACCACCAGGCCATCGAACTGCCCCTGATGCTMCGCCGCCACGCAAGCGGTCGCGTAGCCGCCCACCAGCGCTTCGAACCGCGTCTCGATATATGCCACGCCGAACTGCGCCGTCGCCACCCCGAGGGGGTGTCGCCCCATCCGGCGCGCCTTCTTTGCCTACTTTCTTGGCAAGACAAGAAAGTAGGTCGCCTCCCCGGAGGGGAGGTGAAACTGCCTTTGACTTTAGGCTTTTGAATTTGAAGTTAAGCCACTCACGTCAACTCAACAACACCCTCAAACCAACGAAGGCGCCCCCRCCGGCAAGAACCTCCCCCGCCCCGGCGCCGGCTCCAGATACCTCCCATCCTCCACCAGCAATTCTCCCCGCGAGAAGCAATGCACCGGCCACCCGGTCACTTCAATCCCCTCATAAGGCGTGTAATCCACTGCATGATGCAAATCGCTATTAGCAATCCGCACCTTCCGCAAAGGATCCCACAAGGCGATATCCGCATCGGCGCCCACGGCAATCGTTCCCTTGCGCGGATACAAGCCATAGAGCCGCGCCGGCCGGTACGCAGTCAGCTCGACAAACTGATGCAACGAAAGCCGGCCTTGCGCGATGCCGTTGAACAGCAGCGGCAAGCGCGTCTCGATGCCGGGCACGCCATTGGGAATGTGGTCAAACGGCTGGGCCGTGCCGCCTAGCTTCTTGCCTTGCGGATCGTCATAGTTGAACGGCGCATGGTCCGAGGAAAACACACTGAACACGCCATTGGTCAGCGCACGCCAGACGGCCGCCTGGTTCTCCGGGTCGCGCGGCGGCGGGCTGCATACGCACTTGGCGCCTTCATAGCCGTCATCGCCAGGCAAGCCCATATCCTCGGCCGTCAGGTACAGGTACTGCGGGCAGGTCTCGGCCAGGATCGGCAGCCCCCTGCCCTGTGCCCAGCGAATCTGCTCGATCGCCTCCTTGCCGGAAACATGCACGATCAGGATCGGCACGTCGACCAGCTCGGCAAAGGTGATCGCGCGGTGCGTGGCTTCGCGTTCCACCAGCGCAGGCCGGGCCATGCCGTGGAAACGCGGCGAGATGCGCCCTTCCCCGACCAGCTTTTCAGTGAGCCACGAGATGCAATCCGCGTTCTCGGCATGCACCATCACCAGCGCATCGTTGCGCTTGGCCACGTCGAGCACGTCCAGCATCTCGCGGTCGGATAGCTTCAGATCGTCGTAGGTCATGTAGACCTTGAACGAGGTGTAGCCCTTGCGAATCAACTCGGGCAATTCATTCTGCAAGACTTCCGGCGTGGGGTCCGCCACGATCAGGTGGAAGCCGTAGTCCGCCACCGCGCGGCCTTCGGCGCGGCGATGGTAGTCCGCCACCGCTGCCTTGAGCGAGCCGCCCTTTTCCTGCGCCGCGAACGGGATCACCGTGGTGGTGCCACCGCACACGGCAGCGCGCGTGCCGGTGAGGAAATCATCCGCCATGCGCATGCCGTCGGGCATGGGCTGGTCCAGGTGGACGTGGCCATCCACGCCGCCCGGCAGCGCCAGCAGGCCGGTGGCATCCATCTCGCGCGCGGCGCGCGGCAGGTCATTGCCCAGCATGGCGATGCGGCCATCGCGCACGCCGATGTCGCAGGTGAAGCGGTCTGAGGCGGTGACCACTTCGGCGTTGCGGATGACAAGATCGAGTTCGGTGTTCATGCGCCCTGCTCCTTCATTCCACTTCGGCAAACAAGCGGCCCCAGCCGCGCAGCGCGCGCGTGTCCACGCCAGCCAGGCGCAGTGATTTCCACACCACGGTGGAGATGGTGTCGTAGACGKGGATGCCGGTCTCGGCTTCCAGCGCCTCCACCAGGTGCGCCGCGCGCAGGTTGGTGCAGAACGTGGTGATGGCGGACGGCTTGTGCTGCGCCACTTCGCGCACCATGCGTCGGATGGTGTCTTCTTCCACCTCGGCGAAGCTGTAGTTCACGTGCAGGTCGAGGTGGCGCTCGGCCGTGCAGCTAAAGCCGTTGCGCTTGTAGTTCTGCACGATGCGTTGCTGCACATCGTCGAGATAGGGCGTGACCAGGCCGAAGTCGCGCGCGCCGGTTTTTTCCAGGATTTCGTTCAGCGCCAGCACCGAGGTGGTGGCGGGAATGCCGGTTGCCTCGGTGATCTGACAGCACAGCGCCTGGTCTTTCTCGAAGCCGAGCCAGCCGGAAGAGGTGCCGTTCCATGCGATCACGTCCACGCGCGCGTCGGCCAGCAAYTTGGCCGCGCCGATGATCTTGTCGAGRTCGAACTGGCCMAGSGCCTGGTCGCGCAGCGAGATYTCGGTRACGGTGAAGCGCGAGAAATGCGCGCTGACRTTSGGCAGGCCGCTCACCATGGCGCTGGTGATGGGTTCCAGCGCGGTATTGGACGACGGCGTGAGCATGCCGAGAAGGGTGCGTTTGGTCATGGGGTAATGCTCTTTAGGAGATGCCGCGCCGCTGCCGGCGTGTGCCGGCGCGGCGCGTGCGACTGGTTGGCTAGCTGTGGAGAACGCGCTGCGCTCAGACCGGCAGCTTCTTCTCGTAGTCGATCGCGGTCGAGGAGATCAGCAGGCCCACGCCGGCCGCGGCAAAGAACATCAGCGCCAGGAAGTACGAGCCGGTGAACTGCACGATCATGCCGACGATGATGGGCACGGTGATGCCGCCGATATTGCCGCCCAGGTTCATGATGCCGCCCAGCACGCCCACCTTGTTGCGGGTGCCGAGGATCGACGGGATGCACCAGTACAGGCCGCACCAGCGCAGGAAGAACAGCGTGGAAGAGAGCAGGGCAACCACCACCACCGGATCCTTCACGTAAGCCACCGAGAAGATCGACACGGTAGCCACCACGGCGGCGATGCCGAACAGGGTGCGCATCACCAGGTTGGGCGCGCCACMGGCGGCCTTCCACTTGTCGGCGATCCAGCCGCCGATGAGTTCACCGATAAAGCCGGAGAAGAAGATGATGAAGCTGGCGCCGCCCATCTGCTTGATGTCGAAGCCGTGCACCTTGTTCAGGTAGTTGGGCATCCACGTCAGCAGGCCGTAGAAGACGCTGTTGAAGCACATCCAGCCGGTCGCCATGCACCACACGGAGCGGTACTTGAGGAAGTCGAGCGAGCGGCCCGACAGGTTGGCCGGCTCGGCGCGGTGCTCGCTGGCTTGCGCAGCTTCGATATAGCTCGCTTCCAGCTCATTGACGCCGCGGTGCTCGCGCGGCGAGTTGCGCACGTAGTACCACGCCAGCATGCCGGCCAGCACGGTGCCCACGCCAGCCACCACGAAGGCCAGGCGCCAGGAACCCAGCGCGGTGATCAGCCAGGTGATGATGATGGCGCCGAGCGCCGCACCTAGCGGCGCGCCGCCGTCCAGCAGGGTGGCGCCGCGGCCGCGTTCGTTCTGCGTCATCCAGATCGCATTGAGCTTGCCGCCGGCCGGGTAGATCGGCGCTTCGGCCGCGCCCAGCCCGAGCCGGGTCAGCAACAGCGCGCCGGCGCTGGTGCACACGGCCGCCAGGGCCTGGAACGCGCCCCAGAAGACGGTGGCGGTGGCGATCACGATGCGCGGCTTGTACTTGTCCGCCAGCATGCCGCCTGGAATCTGCATGACCGCGTAGGTCCAGAAGAAAGAGCTGAGGATCAGCCCCTGCATGGTGGGGCTGAGATCGAACTCCTTGGCGATCAGCGGCATCGCGACCGAGAGCGAGGCCCGGTCGATGTAGTTGATGGCGATGAGGAACAACATCATCAGGAAAATCTTCCAGCGCACGGAGCTCTTCGTCTCCGTTAGCGCTGCAGCCCGGCTTGTCGTTTGCATGACGCTTGTCTCCTTTGGGGGAATGTTAGGCGGTTTGTGTTGTGTGTCGCGCAACTGGAACGGAGTATAGGATACGTAATCTGTAATTACAACTGTCGTAAGTCATTGATTTTATTGTTATGCGAACGCACAATTTTGGGATGTGTTAGCCTTCTTGTGGTGCATGTTCCCCATCTCGGTGATGTCTGTGACTCAAACGCTTCCTAAATCCACCCGCCTGCGCACCCTCGGCATGTCGGCCGAAATCGCCGCGCGGCTGCGCACCATGATCGAGGAGGGCGAGCTGCCCCCCGGCGCGCGCATCGACGAGCGCGCCTTTTGCGAGATGTTCGATGTCTCCAAGACGCCGCTGCGCGAGGCGCTCAAGGTGCTGGTGTCCGAAGGCCTGGTGCTGCATCGGCAGTACATCGGCTACCGCGTGGCGCCGCTCGATCTTGATGAGCTGCGTTCCACCTTCGAGACGCTGCACGGGCTGGAGGCCACCGCCGGCGAACTCGCGGCGGCGCGCCTGTCCGAGGTGGCCATGGCGCGCCTGGAGCGCAAGCACCAGGCCATGCTGGAGGCGCACGCCGCCGGGCGGCGCACCGAGTACTTCCGCACCAACCAGGAAATCCACCAGCTGATCATCGACGGCGCGGCCAACCCTGTGCTGGCCGGCATCTACGCGATGTTGATGAGCAAGGTCCACCGCGCGCGCGGCGCCGCCAATGCGGATATGCTGCGCTGGCAGGAGTCGTTTGATGAGCACGAGGCCATCATGGCCGCGCTGCGCGAACCGGGCCGGCCGCGGCTGGCGCAGGTGCTGCGCCAGCATTCCGAGAACACTGCAAAAGAAGTCCTGACCGTGGTCGCGCGGACCCTTTCCGAGCCCGCCGGCCACATCGCCACCGAAGCCAAGGGGAAACGATGAAACTAGTACGTGTGGGTAAGCCGGGCGCGGAACGCCCGGGTCTGATCGATGCCGAAGGCCGCGTGCGCGACCTGTCCGGCGTGCTGGACGGCCTCGGGCCGCAGGCGCTGTCGGCCGAAGCGCTGGCGCGCCTGGCCAAGCTGGACCCGGCCACGCTGCCGGTGGTGCAGGCCGAGCGCTTCGGCGTGCCCTGGACCGGCATCGGCAAGATCGTGGCCATCGGCCTGAACTACGCCGACCATGCCGCCGAGGCGGGCATGGCGCTGCCGGCCGAGCCCATCGTCTTCCTGAAGGCCAACAGCTCGCTCAACGGGCCCAACGACCCGGTGATGCTGCCGCGCGGCTCCGAGAAGACCGACTGGGAAGTGGAGCTCGGCGTGGTGATCGGCAAAGTGGCGCGCGACGTCTCGCTCGCCGATGCGCTCTCGCACGTGGCCGGCTACTGTGTGGTGAACGACGTCTCCGAGCGCGAATTCCAGATCGAGCGCGGCGGCACCTGGGACAAGGGCAAGGGTTGCGACACCTTCTGCCCGGTCGGCCCGTGGCTGGTCACGCGCGACGAAGTGCCCGACCCGCAGGCGCTGGGCCTGTGGCTGGATGTCAACGGCCAGCGCGTGCAGAAGGGCAGCACCGCCACCATGGTGTTCGACGTGGCGACGCTGGTGAGCTACGTCAGCCGCTTCATGACGCTGCACCCCGGCGACCTGATCTGCACCGGCACGCCGCCGGGCGTGGGCATGGGCTTCAAGCCGCCGCGCTTTCTCAAGGCGGGCGACACCATGCGCCTGGGCATCGACGGCCTGGGCGAGCAGGGCCAGACGGTGGTGGCATACGCGTAAGGGCGGGCCAAAGCCACGCGCCATGACGACGGCTGRGCAAACCAGCGGCCGTGGACGAAGCCGCCGAACAGGCCAAAGCCGCGCGCCGTGACGACGGCTGTCTCTCCCTCTCCCCTCAGGGGGAGAGGGCCGGGGAGAGGGGTGGCTCAGCTAGGAGCCACTGGAAGCGAAGCCCGTGGTGTTTGGTGTTGTCCAATACGCAGGCGTAACGAGCGCCCGCCCTCTCCCCCATCCCCTCTCCCGCACACGGAAGAGGGGAGCACGACAACGCGGAGCTAGCATCGTGCCTGGCCCTAGTTGAGTCGCAAATCGTGTCGCCTGTACCGCTATCGACACCTGCCCCCACGCCCGCAAATCTCCCCATGATCCCAGCGAACGCGAGAACGTTCCCCGTTCGCAACAGTTGTTACCCTGATTTCGCTACAAAGGGTTAAACCGTTTGCGCTCTGCGCCCAGCGTGAAATACTGTTTTCTATACGCCCCCGCCTCGTAAAGGGGCCTCGAAGAAAACGAGTACTGCCATGTCAGAACACGCCCCCGAACTGATCGAGTCACTTCTTGCCGACTCGCACGCGACCCAGCCCGCCGCCTCCGCTCCCTCCGCTCCCCGCGCTTCACGATTCTGTGAACTGGCCGACACCGTCGACAGCCGCGCCGAGCTGGAAGCCATCCGCCACAGTATCCACCAGCACCCCGAGCTCGCCTTCGACGAAGTGCGCACCGCCGAGCTGGTCGCCACCCAGCTCGAAGGCTGGGGCTACGCGGTGACGCGCAGCATTGGCGGCACCGGCGTGGTTGGCACGCTGCGCCAGGGCGACGGTCCGCGCAGCATCGGCGTGCGCGCCGACATGGACGCGCTGCCCATTCATGAGCGCACCGGCCTGGCGTACGCCAGCATCCACGCCGGCAAGATGCACGCCTGCGGCCACGACGGCCACACCACCGTGCTGCTCGGCGCGGCGCGCCAGCTGGCCCGCACACGCAACTTCAACGGCACCGTCAACCTGATCTTCCAGCCCGCCGAGGAAATCGGTGCTGGCGGCGGCGCCGAGCGCATGCTCGCCGACGGCCTGTTCGAGCGCTTTCCCTGCGACGCGATCTTCGGGCTGCACAACCATCCCGGCGTGGAAGCCGGCACCTTCATGTTCCGCGCCGGCCCCTTCATGGCGGCCTGCGATACGGTCGCCATCACCATCCGCGGCAAGGGCGGCCACGCGGCCCGCCCGCACCAGTCGATCGACCCGATCCTGGTCGCCGGCAGCCTGGTGATGGCGCTGCAGAGCATCGTGTMGCGCAATATCGACCCGAACGAAACCGCCGTGGTCACCATTGGCACGTTGCATGCCGGGCATGTGCCCAACGTGATCCCCGAGAGCGCCAAGCTGGAGTTGAGCGTGCGGTCGTTCAGCCCCGATGTGCGGCGTACGCTGGAGGATCGTATCCGGCGGCTGGTGACCTCACATGTGGAGGGCTATGGCGCTACGGTGGAGATTGATTACATCCGGGGCTATCCGGTACTGATCAACAGTGAGCGCGAGACCGAGTTCGCCCGCCAGGTGGCTGAGGAACTGGTGGGGCCCGACAAGGTGGTGGCGAATTTCCCGCTGATCGCCGGGAGCGAGGATTTTGCCTACTTCCTGCAGCAACGGCCGGGGTGTTTTGTGCGGATGGGGAACGGGGCGGGGCAGCCTTTGCTGCATAACGCTGGGTATGATTTTAATGATGAGAATTTGACGGTTGGGGCGGCTTATTGGGCTAGGTTGGTGGAGAGGTATTTGGAGGTTTGAAGGGGGGGGCGGGGGGAGACCAGTTGGCTTTTGCTGTATTGGCTGGTGTTTTTTCAGCGATGATGGTTTTTGGACCCAAGTGCCATACKACATCCCCCTGCGGGGGCTGCCGGTCACTTTTCTTTGACCGGCAAAGAAAACTAAYGAAAAGAAAGCCGCCCTGCCGGGAGCAGAGCAATAAGGCTATCTGGGCCTCGGTGGTTGCGTCGTACGGCCCCGAGTGTTGGCTGGCGTGTCCAACCGGCCCGAAGGGCATCGCTACTACATGACCCAATGGTCACGTGGTGGTGCCCCTCATCGCTTTGCTCGGTGAGCGTTCGGGCATCTGCCGTTCGCGGTGCGCGGCGCCGCGATCCTGCCTGCCTTGGTGGTTTCGTGGTTTTGTCTCTGACGGTGGCCGCCCAGCCATTTGATGCCCTGCCGTACCGGCGCGAGCGGCACCTTGCTACCAACTCCCCTGGTTTCGTGGTGGGCACCGTGGCCCGGTTCGCGGGGCCGTGCTCGCACCACAC
>NZ_JBFTSF010000150.1:0-14949 GCF_056399905.1 Cupriavidus sp. 01L46 | reverse complement strand
GCCAAGAACTTCCCGGCGCCGCTGAAGTGCGTGGATGCCGTGGCCGCCTCGCTCAAGCCGTTCGAAGCTGGCCTGAAGGCCGAGCGCGAAGGCTTCATGTACCTGATCACCACGCCCGAATCGCGCGCGCTGCGTCACGCCTTCTTTGGCGAACGCGCCGCCAGCAAGATTCCTGACGTGCCGGAAGGCACCGCGACCCGCAAGATCGAGAAGGTCGCCGTGATCGGCGCTGGCACCATGGGCGGCGGCATCACCATGAACTTCCTGAACGCCGGGGTGCCGGTGATCATGCTGGAAACCAAGCAGGAAGCGCTGGACCGCGGCGTGGCCACGATCCGCAAGAACTACGAGAACAGCGCCAAGAAGGGCAAGCTCACGCAGGAGAAGGTCGAGCAGCGCATGGGCCTGCTGACCACCACGCTGTCCTATGACGAGATCAAGGACGCGGACATGGTCATCGAGGCCGTGTTCGAGGAAATGGGCGTCAAGGAAATCGTCTTCAAGAAGCTGGATGAAGTGATGAAGCAGGGTGCGATCCTGGCTTCGAACACCTCCACGCTGGACGTCAACAAGATCGCCTCCTTCACCAAGCGTCCGCAAGACGTGGTCGGCATGCACTTCTTCAGCCCGGCTAACGTGATGAAGCTGCTGGAAGTGGTGCGCGGCGAGAAGACCGGCAAGGACGTGCTGGCAACCGTCATGCAGGTCGCCAAGAAGATCAAGAAGACCGCCGTGGTATCGGGCGTGTGCGACGGCTTTATCGGCAACCGCATGATCGAGCAGTACAGCCGCCAGGCCGGCTACCTGCTGGACGAAGGCGCGCTGCCGGAGCAGGTGGACAAGGCCATCGAGAAGTTCGGCTTTGCCATGGGCCCGTTCCGCATGGGCGACCTGGCCGGCAACGACATCGGCTGGGCGATCCGCAAGCGCCGCGCGATCGACAAGCCGGAGATCCAGTACTCCAAGACCGCCGACCTGCTGTGCGAACTGGGCCGCTATGGCCAGAAGACCGGCGCGGGCTGGTACGACTACAAGGCGGGCGACCGCAAGCCGTACCCGAACCAGCAGGTCAACGACATGATCGTGCAGCACTCCAAGGACCTGGGCATCACCCGCCGCAAGATCTCCGATGAGGAAATCGTCGAGCGCCTGGTGTTCGCGCTGGTCAACGAAGGCGCCAAGATCCTGGAAGAAGGCATTGCCTCCAAGGCCTCGGATATCGACATGGTCTACCTGACCGGCTACGGTTTCCCGCTGTTCCGCGGCGGCCCGATGCTGTACGCGGACCAGGTTGGCCTGTTCAATGTGGCGCAGTCGATGGCGCGTTATGCCAAGGGCTACCACGGCGAAGCCTGGCAGGCAGCCCCGCTGCTGGTCAAGCTGGCTGGCGAGGGCAAGGGCTTCAACGGCTAAGTACAGCCAAGGCGATTTCGCGCGGCGCAGCCAGGCCGCGCGGGGTTCTCATCACTGATCGCAAACCGGTCACCAAGCGAGGAGTAGCGGCATGGCCAAGCAATACGGCCCCGAAGATTGCCTGCTGGTCATCGACGTGCAGAACGACTTCATGCCGGGCGGCGCGCTTGCCGTGGCGCAGGGCGATGAAGTCGTGCCCGTGATCAACCGCCTCGCGACGGCGTTTGCGCGCGTGGTGCTGACCCAGGACTGGCATCCCGCCGATCACGTTTCGTTTGCTGCCAACCATGCCGGCAAGCAGCCGTTCCAGACCGTGGCGTTGCCCTATGGCCAGCAAGTCTTGTGGCCCACGCATTGCGTGCAGGACACCCACGGCGCCGCGCTGCATGCCGGGCTGGAAGTGCCGCAAGCGCAGATGGTGATCCGCAAGGGCCATCACCGMGAGGTGGATAGCTACTCGGCCTTCATGGAGGCCGACCGCGCCACCCCGACGGGGCTCGCGGGCTATCTGCGCGAGCGTGGCGTGCGCCGGGTGTTTTGCGTGGGACTGGCAACGGATTACTGCGTTGCCTGGAGCGCGCTGGATGCCCGGGCGGCGGGGTTCGAGGCCGTCGTGGTCGAGGATGCCTGCCGCGCCATCGACCTCGACGGGTCGCTGGCGCGTGCGTGGCAAGACCTGGAAGCCGCGGGCGTGCGACGCCTGCAATCGGCCGCCGTGCTGTCCTGAAACCGAAGAATCGCCAAGCCAACCCGAGCTGACACGGCTGAACCCAGCCAACGACATATTGCATGACACTGCCGGACGTGAACGCACGCCGCAGGTCACCAGATACCAGAGATACCGAGGAGCAAGACATGAAAGAGGMAGTCATCGTTTCCACCGCACGTACCGGCCTGGCCAAAAGCTGGAAGGGTGCTTTCAACATGACCCACGGCGCGACCCTGGGCGGCCACGCGGTCCAGCACGCCATTGCGCGCGCCAAGATCGACGCCGGCGAAGTGGAAGACGTGCTGATGGGCTGTGCCAACCCGGAAGGCGCCACCGGCGCCAATATCGCGCGCCAGATCGCGCTGCGCGCGGGCTGCCCGGTTACCGTGCCCGGCGCCACCGTGAACCGTTTCTGCTCGTCCGGCCTGCAAACCATCGCCATGGCCGCGCAGCGCGTGATCGCCGATGAAGGCGACATCTTCGTGGCCGGTGGCGTGGAGAGCATTTCCTGCGTGCAGCAGGAAATGAACCGCCACATGATCCAGGAAAACTGGCTGACCAAGAACAAGCCGGAAATCTACTGGAACATGCTGCAAACTGCCGAGAACGTGGCCAAGCGCTACAACATCTCGCGCGAGCGCCAGGACGAATACGGCGTGCGCAGCCAGCAGCGCGCCTTCGCCGCCCTGGAAGCCGGCAAGTTCAACGATGAAATCGTGCCGATCACGGTGCTCGCCGGCGTGGCCGACAAGGCGACCGGCCAGCTGATGACCAAGGAAGTCACGGTCTCGGCCGACGAAGGCATCCGCGGCGATACCACGCTGGAAGCCGTGTCGAAGATCCGCACCGCCATGCCCGGCGGCGTGGTCTCGGCAGGCAACGCATCGCAGTTCTCCGACGGCGCTTCGGCGGTCGTGGTGATGGACTCGAAGGTGGCCGAGGCCCGCGGCCTGCAGCCGCTGGGCGCGTTCCGCGGCTTTGCCGTCGCCGGCTGCGAGCCTGACGAAATGGGCATCGGCCCGGTGTTCGCGGTGCCCAAGCTGCTGAAGAAAGCCGGCCTGACGGTGGCCGACATTGGACTGTGGGAACTGAACGAAGCCTTCGCCGTGCAGGTGCTGTACTGCGCCGACACCCTGGGCATCCCCATGGACCGCCTGAACGTCAATGGCGGCGCCATCGCGGTGGGCCACCCCTATGGCGTGTCGGGCGCCCGCCTGGTCGGCCACGCGCTGATCGAGGGCAAGCGCCGTGGCGCGAAGTACGTGGTGGTCACCATGTGCATCGGCGGTGGCCAGGGTGCTGCCGGCCTGTTCGAGGTCTTCTGAGGCGGCCCGGTACCGTGAGCGATTCAGCCGACCCGATGCTGGCCCATGGCCGGGAGGTGCTGGCCAGCCAGCCCTTCTCGGTGCTGGCCAGCGCGGCCATGGCCGCGCCGGTGGTGGCCTCCGGCTACAAGATCAACTACCTGCGTCCGGCGATCGGCGACACGCTGATCGCCTGCCTGGGCGAAGGCCGCTAGGCACGGCAGGCAAGAGACGGGCGCGCGAGCGCCTTTTTCTTTCCCCGCGCCATGTTGAGATACAGAATTTGCGGTGTGCCACGAGAGCGCGCCGTTGTGGAGACAGCGATGATCCCCGCCGCGAGGCTTGCAGTTGATGCAGCCGCCGCCGGGTCGCGCATCTTTGATTTTCCCTTTCAGTCTGGGAGCCGTTTCCTGCCATGTCGCTGATCCTTTCCCGCCGTGACCTGAACTTCGTGCTGTACGAATGGCTCAAGGTCGAAGGGCTGACCCGCATTCCGCGCTACGCCGACCATTCCCGCGAGACCTTCGACGCCGCGCTCGATACCTGCGAGAAGATCGCCACCGACCTGTTCGCGCCGCACAACAAGAAGAACGACCAGCAAGAGCCGCATTTCGACGGCGACACCGTCAGCATCATCCCCGAGGTCAAGACCGCGCTGAAGGCTTTTTGCGAGGCCGGCCTGATGGCCGCCGGGCAGGACTACGACATCGGCGGCATGCAACTGCCGGTGGTGGTGGAGAAGGCCGGCTTTGCCTACTTCAAGGGCGCCAACGTCGGCACCAGCTCCTATCCCTTCCTGACCATCGGCAACGCCAACCTGCTGCTCACGCACGGCACGCCGGCGCAGGTGGAGACCTTCGTCAAGCCGGAGATGGAAGGCCGCTTTTTCGGCACCATGTGCCTGTCCGAGCCGCAGGCCGGCTCGTCGCTGTCCGACATCACCACGCGCGCCGACTACGAGGGCGAATCGCCGCTCGGCCAGCAATACCGCCTGCGCGGCAACAAGATGTGGATTTCGGCCGGCGAGCATGAGCTCTCCGATAATATCGTCCACCTCGTGCTGGCCAAGATTCCCGGCCCGGACGGCAAGCTGATCCCGGGCGTGAAGGGCATCTCGCTGTTTATCGTGCCGAAATACCTGGTCAACGCCGACGGCAGCCTGGGCGAGCACAACGACGTGGTGCTGGCCGGCCTGAACCACAAGATGGGCTATCGCGGCACCACCAACTGCCTGCTGAACTTCGGCGAAGGCATGAAGTACAAACCGGGCGGCAAGGCGGGTGCCATTGGTTACCTGGTGGGCGAGGCCCACAAAGGCCTGGCCTGCATGTTCCATATGATGAACGAGGCCCGCATCGGCGTGGGGCTGGGCGCGGTCATGCTGGGCTATACCGGCTACCTGCACTCGGTCGATTACGCGCGCAACCKCCCGCAAGGCCGCCCGATCGGCCCCGGCGGCAAGGATCCGGCCAGCCCRCAGGTGCGGCTGGTGGAGCATGCGGACATCCGGCGCATGCTGCTCGCGCAGAAGAGCTATGTGGAAGGCGGGCTGGCGCTCAACCTGTATTGCGCGCAACTGGTGGACCAGGAACGTGCAGCGCAGGGCGCCGAGCATGAACGCCTGGCACTGCTGCTCGATATCCTCACGCCGATCGCCAAGAGCTGGCCGTCACAGTGGTGCCTGGAAGCCAACAACCTGGCCATCCAGGTGCATGGCGGCTACGGCTACACCCGCGAGTACAACGTGGAGCAGTTCTACCGCGACAACCGCCTCAACCCGATCCATGAAGGCACGCATGGCATCCAGGGCCTGGACCTGCTGGGCCGCAAGGTGGTGATGAAGGACGGCGCGGCATTCAAGGCGCTGGGCGAAGAGATCCAGGCCACCATCGGCCGCGCCCTGGCGAGCGGCGATGCCGCGCTGGGCAGCCACGCGAAGGCGCTGGGCGCCGCCGTCACGCGCGTGGCGCAAGTCACGCAGGCRCTGTGGGCGGCGGGTGACGCCAAGGTGACGCTGGCCAACGCCTCGGTCTACCTGGAAGCCTTCGGCCATGTCGTGCTGTCGTGGACCTGGCTGGAGCAGGAACTGGTGGCGCAAGCCGCGCTGGCGGGGGCCAAGGGCCAGGAAGACCAGGACTTTTATCGCGGCAAGCTGGCGGCGGCGGCGTACTTCTTCCGCTGGGAGCTGCCCAAGGTGGGCCCGCAGCTGGACCTGCTGGCGTCGCTCGACCGCACCACGCTGGACATGCAGGACGCCTGGTTCTGAGCGGCAGCCACACAAGATGAACGAGCGCGCGCACCGATCTGTGCGCGCCACACCAAATCGGGAGACACCATGAACACCATCCAGCAATTGTTCGACCTCAAGGGCAGGACGGCACTGATCACCGGCGGCTCGCGCGGGCTTGGCCTGCAGATCGCCGAAGCGCTTGGCGAGCAGGGCGCGCGCATCGTGCTGTCGGCGCGCAAGGCCGATGAGCTGCAAGCGGCGCAAGCCCACCTCAAGGCGCTTGGCATCGATGCCGAGTGGATCGCCGCCGACGGCGCGCGCGATGCGGATATCGTGCGCCTGGCCGACGAGGCCCTGGCCAAGCTGGGCCATATCGATATCCTGGTCAACAATGCCGGCGCCACCTGGGGGGCGCCTGCCGAAGACCACCCCGTGGAAGCGTGGGACAAGGTGATGAACCTGAATATCCGCGGCGTGTTCCTGCTGTCGCAGCGCATCGGCAAGCTGTCGATGATTCCGCGCCGCTATGGCCGCATCATCAACGTGGCCTCCATCGCCGGCCTGGCGGGCAACCCGCCGGGATCGATGGAAACCATTGCCTACAACACCTCCAAGGGCGCGGTGGTGAACTTCACCCGCACGCTGGCGGCCGAGTGGGGCGAGCACAACATCACGGTGAACGCGCTGGCGCCGGGCTTCTTCCCCTCCAAGATGACGCAGGGCTCGCTGGACCGCCTTGGGGTKGATGCCATGTGCGCATCGGTGCCGCTGCACCGGCTGGGCGACGACGAAGACCTGAAGGGCGCGGCGCTGCTGTTCGCCAGCGCCGCCGGCAAGCACATCACCGGCCAGGTGCTGGCGGTGGATGGCGGCGTGAGCGCGGTATAAAGTCCATGCTCCAATGCGGTTGGCCCGTGCGGGGCGGGGCTTTCCGCCTCGCCAGCCGGCCAGCCGTACCGTCTTCGCCACACTAGCAACTATGACTAAAACCAACGGATTTCCCCTCACGATTCCCTTCCTTGCCGATCTTGGCGTGCAATGCACCCGCATGGACAAGGAGGGCAGCGAGATCGAACTGGCGCTGGAAACGCGCCACCAGAACAGCTGGGACATGGCCCATGGCGGTGTGCTGATGACGCTGCTCGACGTGGCCATGGCCATCGCCGGCCGCGCAACCGATCCCGATGGCCGCGGGGTAGTGACCATCGAGATGAAGACCAGTTTCATGGCGCCCGGGCGCGGCAAGCTCATCGCGCGTGGCCAGTGCGTGCACCGTACCAGCACCATGGCCTTTTGCGAGGCGGAGATCGTGGATGCCGATGGCAAGACCGTGTCGCGCGGGTCGGGCACGTTCAAGTTCGTCAAGCGCGTGCCCCCGCAACGTGCCGCGAGCGGCGCTTCGGATACCGGCGCGGACGGCTGAGGCCGCAGGACAGGGACGCGATATTAGCCACAAGACCGGCAGGGCCACCAGAGCTAGAGCCGGCGGCGCGCAGCAGCTGTAAAACAAGAAATGGAGACAAGATGCTGTTTGAACGGATTGCCGCCACGCGGCGATTGAAACTGACCGTGCTCGCCGCCTTCGGCGCAGGAGCCCTTGCCATGTATCAGCCGGGCCAAGCCCAGAATGCACCTGCTCCTTCGGCCGGCGCGCCGGTAGCCGCACCGGCCTCACCGGCTGCACTGGCGTTCCCGGACGCGGTGGCCACCGATCCCGTTGCAGCGGGCTGGATGCAGGGCTTTCCTCCCGCAGCCGCCAAGATCATCAGCTTCACCCCTGCCAGCAACGGCTTCCCGCGCACGCGCTGGAGTTTTTCGCATATCCGTGAACTGGTCCCGACCGCCTCGGTCTGGCACGGGCGCGGCCCGGTTTCGGCACTGCCGCGTGCCGAGCGCGATATCGGTGGCGTGCCGTTTACCGATGCCGACGGCACCCGCCGCACGTTCAGCGACATGCTGGGCCTGACCTATACCGACGGCATCCTGGTGATGCATAAGGGCCGCGTGGTCTACGAGAAGTACTTCGGCGCGCTGGATGACCATACGCCGCACATCGCCATGTCGGTCACCAAGTCCTTCGTCGGCACGCTGGCCGCCATGCTGGTGGCGGACGGCAAGCTCGACCCCGCCGCGCCCGTCACGCGCTACCTGCCGGAGATGGCGGGCACCGCCTACGGCGATGCCACGGTGCGCGAAGTCATGGACATGACGGTGGGCGTCAAGTACTCCGAAAACTACGCCGATCCCAAGGCCGAGGTCTGGGACTACAGCCGCGCCGGCGGCATGATGCCGCGCGAGCCCGCCTATGCCGGGCCCAAGACGTTCTATGAATTCCTCGTCACCTTGAAGA
The DNA here is from genome assembly GCF_056399905.1 of Cupriavidus sp. 01L46. Classification (NCBI taxonomy): domain Bacteria; kingdom Pseudomonadati; phylum Pseudomonadota; class Betaproteobacteria; order Burkholderiales; family Burkholderiaceae; genus Cupriavidus; species Cupriavidus sp. 01L46. Next base: position 6,943 of record NZ_JBFTSF010000150.1, on the reverse strand, counting down.
AGGACGGCGAGCATGACCAGGCCTTCGCCTACAAGACCGTCAATGCCGAAGTCCTGGCCTGGATCGTCAAGCGCGTGTCCGGGCAGCCGCTGGCCAAGCTGCTTTCGGAGCGCGTCTGGCAAAAAATGGGCGCGGAGAACGATGCCTACTTCATGGTGGACAGCATCGGCAGCGAGTCCGGTGGCGGTGGCCTGAACACCACGCTGCGCGACCTGGCCCGCTTTGGCGAGACCATGCGCAACGGCGGCCGCTTCAACGGCCACCAGGTCATCCCGGCCGAAGTCGTGGCGGACATCCGCCGCGGCGGCGATCCCGCCAAGTTTGCCAAGGCTGGCTATGCCACCTTGCCCGGCTGGAGCTATCGTTCGATGTGGTGGGTCTCGAACGACGACCACGGCGTGTTCGAGGCACGCGGCATCCACGGCCAGCGTATTTACGTCGATCCCAAGGCGGAGCTCACCATCGTGCGCTACGCCTCGCATCCCGTCGCCGCCAACGGCGCCAACGACCCCGTCACGCATCGCGCGTATCGGGCACTGGCGCTGTCATTGATGAAATAGCAAAACAAGCCAGCCAGCCGACCAGCTAGCTGGCAACCACCCACAACGAACGACAAAGGACGAGTGTCCTTGTCCATTTCACTGTAAGGAAGCCATCATGTCGAACACCTACAAGCGCATCGTCCTGGCATCGCGCCCCACCGGCGCCGTGACCCCTGAGAACTTCCGCCTGGAAGAAGTGCCTGTGCCCGAGATCGGCGAAGGCGAGGTGCTGGTCCGCAATCATTTCCTGTCGCTCGACCCGTATATGCGCGGCCGCATGAACGAGGGCAAGTCGTACGCCACCCCGCAGCCGCTGGGCGACGTGATGATCGGCGGCACGGTCGGCGAGATCGTGGCGACGAAGAACCCCAAGTACGCTGTCGGCGACAAGGTGGTCGGCATGTTCGGATGGCAGGAAATGGGCGTCACCAACGGCGTCGGCATCCAGAAGGTCGATACCACCCATATTCCGCTGTCGGCCTATCTTGGCTCGGTCGGCATGCCCGGCGTCACGGCGTGGTACGGCCTGAACAAGATCATCCAGCCGAAGGCCGGCAAGACCATCGTGGTGAGCGCTGCCTCCGGTGCGGTTGGCAGCGTGGTGGGCCAGCTGGCCAAGCTCCAGGGTTGCCGCGTGGTGGGCTTTGCCGGCGGCAAGGACAAGTGCGACTACGTGGTCAATGAACTGGGCTTCGATGCCTGCGTTGACTACAAGGCGGCCAAGGACAGCAAGGAGCTGTACACGATGTTCAAGGAAGCCACCCCGGACGGCGTGGATGGCTATTTCGAGAACGTCGGCGGCGAGATCCTCGACACCGTGCTGGCCCGCATGAACGCCTTCGGGCGCATCGCTATCTGCGGCATGATTGCCGGCTACGATGGCCAGCCGATGCCACTGAAGAACCCGCAGCTGATCCTGGTGTCGCGCCTGACCGTGGAAGGCTTTATCGTGTMCGAACACATGGACGTGTGGCCGCAAGCGCTGCAAGAGCTGGGCACCGCGGTGGCGCAAGGCAAGCTCAAGTTCCGCGAGAGCGTCGCGCAAGGCCTGGCGAGCGCGCCGGAAGCGTTTATGGGCCTGCTCAAGGGCAAGAATTTCGGCAAGCAGCTGGTCAAGCTGGTTTAAGCCAGAGGCAAGCACCGAAGCCGCCGAGCGGGCCAGAGCCGCGCACCATGACGACGGCTGTTTCTCCCTCTTCCCTCAGGGGAAGAGGGGAGCAAACCAACTACGAGCAAGGAGACACCCCATGAATGCGCCAGGCCAACACACCAAGCCCCAAGCCGACCAGGACGAAATGGCCGCCGGCCTGTCCGAAGCGGTCAAGGCCAAGTACCGCGTACTGCCGCGCCCGCCGAAGTTCGATACGCCGGCGGAGGAACGCCTGCACCGCAAGCAGCGGCTGGCCGCGGCCTTCCGCTTGTTTTCCAAGTTCGGCTTCGACGAAGGCGTCGCCGGCCACATCACCGCGCGCGATCCCGAATTCCCGGATACGTTCTGGGTCAACCCGTTTGGCGTGCATTTCAGCCAGGTCAAGGTGTCCAACCTGATCCGCTGCGATCACCATGGCGACGTGGTGGAAGGCGATTACCCGGTCAACGCCGCGGCCTTCGCCATCCACTCGCGCGTGCACCAGACCCGTGAAGACGCGGTCGCCGCCGCGCACTCGCATAGTACCTATGGCCGCGCCTGGTCCACGCTGGGCCGCACGCTCGATCCGCTGACGCAGGACGTGTGCGCCTTCTACAACGACCATGCCCTCTATGACGATTTCGGCGGCGTGGTGGTGGAGTTGGACGAAGGCCAGCGCATCGCCAACGCGCTGGGCAGCAACAAGGCCGCGATCCTGCAGAACCATGGCCTGCTGACGGTGGGCAAGACGGTAGACGAAGCCGCCTGGTGGTTCATCACCATGGAGCGCTCGTGCCAGGTGCAGTTGCTGGCCGAGGCCGCTGCCGCGCGCACCAATGCACCGCTGAAGGTGATCTCCGACGCCGCGGCACGCCAAGCGTATTCGATCGTCGGCACCGCGCAGGCGGGCTGGTTCCAGTTCCAGCCGCTATACGCCCGCATCGTCAAGGAACAGCCCGACCTGCTGGATTGAAGTCATGGYCGCCTTTGCTCCATTTACTGGCAAGGTCGTGCTGATCACCGGCGCGTCCGACGGCATTGGCGCCGAACTGGCCCTGCTGCTGGCGCAGCAGGGCGCGCGGCTTGCGCTGGCGGCGCGCCGTGTCGACATGCTGCAGGCGCTGGCGGAGCGCATCCGCCGCCAGCACCCGGCCGCCGACGTCGGCGTGTGGCGCGTCGACGTGTCGGACGAGTTCGACTGCAGGCGGCTGGTGGCCACGGTGGTGGCGCAGTACGGCGGGCTCGACGTGCTGGTCAACAATGCCGGCGTGTCCGCCCACGGCTACTTCGAACAAGTATCGGACTACAGCTACTACGAGCAGGTCATGCGCGTGAACTACTTTGGCGCCATGTGGTGCACGCGCGAGGCGCTGCCGCACCTGCGCGAGCGCGGCGGCCTGATGGTGGCGGTGTCCAGCCTGGCCGGCAAGATCGGCGTGCCCGGCCGCACCGCCTACTCGGCCAGCAAGTTCGCGCTGGCGGGATTCTGCGAGGCGCTGCGGGCCGAGCTGCGCGGGTCTGGCGTGGATGTGTGCGTGGTGTTTCCCGGTGTGGTGGCGACCGATACGCGCATCAACGGCTTTGGCCCCGACGGCCGCCCACTGGGCGAGAGCCGGCTGCGCGAGGAGGGGGCCATGAGCGCGCAGGAATGCGCGCGCCAGATGCTGGCGGCCATGGCCGCGCGCAAGCGCGAACTGGTGATGACCGGCAAGGGCCGGCTTGGGCTGTGGCTCAAGCTGCTGGCGCCGCGCCTGGTCGAGAACATGGCGCTCAAGGCGCTGAAGCAAACGGKGCGGTAGTGCGGTTGACAGCGTGACAGCATGACAGCATGACAGAGGAGGTCGATCAATAGCAGGCACGCGCCTTGCTGATACCCGTGGCGGCATCCGCCCGGCGCACTGGCAGCAGGCATAAGAGAAATTTCAGGCTGAATTTAATCTGGCTTCAGGCTGGCTTCAGACTGGCAACACAAGCGATTCCGACACCATGGCAGACCTTATCCTTCACCAGTACGCAACGTCGCCGTTCTCCGAGAAGATCCGCCTGCTGATGGGCGCGAAGGGCCTGGCGTGGCAAGCGGTCGAAATCCCGCCCATCATGCCAAAGCCGGACGTGGTGGCGCTGACCGGCGGCTACCGCCGCACCCCGATCCTGCAGGTGGGGGCCGACATCTATTGCGACACCGCGTTGATCTGCGAGGTGATCGACAGCGGGGCGCCCGCGTGCCCGCTCTATCCCGCCGCGCAAGCCGCCGCTACGCGCCTGGTCGCTGGCTGGATCGACACCGCGCTGTTTACCGCCGCCGTCACCTACCTGTTCCAGCCGGCCGGCGCGCAAAGCATGCTGGGCCACCTCACGCCGGCGCAAATGCAGGCTTTCGCGGCGGATCGCAAGGCCATGCGTGGCGATACCAATGCACTGCGCATGCCGTTGCCCGAGGCCATCGCCATGCTGCATGAAACCTTCGGGCGGCTCGAGCAGCAATTCAAGGCGGGCGTGGCGCATGTGGCCGGGGCCGAGCTGTCGGTGGCGGATTTTTCGCTGTACCACAATGTCTGGTTTATCCAGCGTGCCAGTGAGCTGGCCAAGCTGCTGGATGCGTATCCGGCGGTGCAAGCCTGGTATGGGCGCATGAAGGCCTTTGGCCATGGCTCGGTGCGCGTGGTCAGCGCGGAGTCGGCGCTGGAGGTGGCAGGGCACGCCGATCCGGCCGCGTTGCCAGGCGGGGTGGCTGCCGGCAGCGGCTTCGAAGCGGGCGACGCGGTCACCGTGACGCCGACGGACTACGCGCGCGATCCCGTCGCCGGCGTGCTGGTGGCGCTGGACGCCCACCGTGCCACGTTGCGCCGCCAGGATCCGCGTGCGGGTGCGGTCAATGTGCATTTCCCGCGCCAAGGTTATCAAGTGCAGCACGCGGGCTAAGACCCGCGCGCGGCAAGGCTTTCCGATAACAACGACAGCAACGAGAGGCAGACAACATGAAGCAATTCCAAGGCAAGGTGGCAGTGATCACCGGCGGTGCATCGGGCTTCGGCAAGGAATTCGCCAAGCTGGGTGCGGGACTCGGCATGAAGCTGGTGCTGGCCGACGTGCAGGAAGACGCACTGGACGCCACCGTGGCGGAGTTCAAGGCGCAAGGCGTGCCGGTGATCGGCGTGCGCGTGGATGTGTCCAAGGCCGAGCAGGTGCAGGCGCTGGCCGATGCCGCCATCGCCGCCTTTGGCCAGGTCAACCTGCTGTTCAACAACGCCGGCGTGGGCGCGGGCGGCCTGATGTGGGAAAACACCGAGCGCGACTGGGAGTGGGTGCTGGGCGTCAACCTCTTTGGCGTGATCCATGGCGTGCGCATCTTTACCCCGCTGATGCTCGCGGCCGCCGCCAAGGACCCGTCGTTCGAAGGCCATATCGTCAATACGGCCTCCATGGCCGGCTTGCTCAGCCCGCCCGCGATGGGCGTCTACAACGTCTCCAAGCACGCCGTGGTTTCCCTGTCCGAGTCGCTGTACCAGGATCTCAGCCTGGTCAGCGAGCAGGTGCGCTGCTCGGTGCTGTGCCCGTATTTCGTGCCGACCGGCATCACGCAATCGGGCCGCAACCGGCCGGCCGGGCTGGCTAATGACGCGCCGCCCACGCGCTCGCAGCTGGTGTCGCAAGCCATGTCGGACAAAGCGGTCAGTTCGGGCAAGGTCACGGCCGCCGAAGTGGCGCAGCTCACCTTCGACGCCATCCGCGACAACGGCTTCTATATTTACTCGCATCCGCAGCAGCTGGATCCCGTGCGGCAGCGCTTCGAAGATATCATTAGCCAACGCAACCCGAGCGACCCGTTCGCCGACAAGCCGGAAGTGCGCGCCGGGCTCATCGCAGCCTTGCGCGGATAAGCGAGGTAGAGCCGCCAGGCGCGGCCAGCAGCAAGTCCACCAGAGACAGCCATTGCGGCAAGGGAKGAATTCATGACCAAACCTGCAGTCATTCGCCATCTGCAGTACGCCACCTTGCCCAATGGCACGCGTCTGCACTACGCCAGCGCCGGCGAGCGCGGCAAGCCGCTGGTGCTGTTCGTGCATGGCTTTCCCGAGTTCTGGTACGAGTGGGAAACCCAGCTGGCCGAGTTCGGCAAGACCCACTTCGCCGTGGCGCCGGACCTGCGTGGCTTCAACCTCTCAAGCARGCCCGCGGAGGTCGAGGCCTACCGCCCCCGCCACATCGTCGAGGACCTGGTCCACTTCATCAACGCGCTGGGCTACTCGCATTGCGTGGTGGTGGCGCACGACTGGGGCGGGGCAATCTGCTGGAACCTGGCCATCCAGTTTCCGCAGATGGTGGAGCGGCTGGTCATCATCAATTCACCGCATCCCTACGTGTTTGCCAAGGCACTGACCAGCGATCCCCAGCAGCAGGCCGCCTCGGCCTACATGAACTGGCTGCGCGCGCCGGGATCAGAACAAGCGCTGGCGGCGGACGGCTTCGCCAAGCTCGAGGGCTTCCTGAACGGGCAGGGCAAGCAGTCCGCGCCCTGGTTTACCGGCGAGACACGCGAGAGATACCACGCGGCCTGGTCGCAGCCCGGCGCTGGCGGCTCTCACCCGCTGACCGGCGGTGTGAACTATTACCGCGCATCGCCCATGCACCCGCCGGGGCCAGGCGAGACGCCCCCCGATATCTCCAAGCTCGATCCCGCCGCTTTCACCGTGCGCGTGCCGACGCTGGTGGTCTGGGGCGAGCGCGACACCGCGCTGCCCAAGAGCCTGCTGGATGGGCTGGACAAGTTCGTCCCGGACATGCGGCTGGAACGCATTCCGGATGGCACCCACTGGGTCATCCACGAGCAGCCGGAGCGCATCAACCTGTTGATCCGGAGCGCTTTGCCCTGATCCGTTGTTGTCTACGCAAGGCCGCGTCAGGCACGCGAGCCTGYGCTGGCCCGGTCGGAACCCGCCGCACTGTGCATGGGGCGGAGTGGCGCCTGCTGCTACATTGACCTGATTCGACAGCGCTGGTGCGCGAGGAAGGTCAAGATGAAAACGATCGGACTGATCGGCGGCATGAGCTGGGAATCCTCGGCCGAGTATTACCGCATGATCAACCAGGACATGAAACAACGTCTCGGCGGCCACCATAACGCGCGCAGCGTCATGGTCACGGTCAGCTTCGAGCAGATCAAGGCACTGCAGCACGCGCAACGCTGGGATGAACTCGGCGAATCCATGCGGCAAGCCGCCCTGCAGGTGCAGGCCGCCGGCGCGGATTTCGTGCTGCTCTGCACCAACAC
>NZ_JBFTSF010000149.1:0-15032 GCF_056399905.1 Cupriavidus sp. 01L46 | reverse complement strand
GCCCATGCGGCTGTCTTCCGGGTGGCCTGCTATACCGTCAATGACCCGGCGCGCGCGACAGAGCTGCTGAGCTGGGGGCTGGACGCACTGATTACCGACGCGGTCGACCTGATCGCGCCGCGTCAGGACTAGCCCGCCCGGCGGTGCTGGCGCGGCCCGTTCATGCAGGCTGCGCCAAGGCGTCGCGCACCGCATCGTCCACGCTCCAGCCGCGCCATATTTCCTCGGGCAGGGCTGGGTTGCGCGCATGCGTCAGCAGGTCGCGCACCTCGTCCTTGACCCGCGCGAGCCGCAGCGGCATGCCGTGGGCCTTCGCGAACACCGCCAGTTCGCCCAGGGCTTCAAGGGCGGTGCCGTCGAGGTCCGACGATTCTTCCAGGCTGAGTATCAGGCCGTACTGGGGATGCTCGCGCGCCAGCGCCTGGCGCACGGTGCCCAGCACGCTATCGATGTTGCCGAAGAACAGCGGTACCTCCGGGCGCGCGATCAGCAGTCCCTTGGGTGCGGTGGCCTCGGGGTGGCGCGCCGTGTCGACGAAGTCGTGGCTATCGGCCCACCGCCCCAGCCAGCTCACCTGCGGGCGCGACAAGCGCTGCAGCAGCATCGCCAGGCTGACCCCGATCGCCAGCAGCAGCCCATGCAGCACGCCCAGCAACAGCACGCCGGCAAAGGCGGTCACCGCGACCAGGCGGTCGCGCCGCCAGTCGAAATAGGGCTTGAGGCTGCCCGGGTTGAGGCTGTGCCCGACCGCGCGGATCACGATGGCCGCAAGTACCGGTTCGGGCGTGTGCGAAATCCAGGGGAGCAGGGTGCATACCGCGGCAAAGACCACGGCACCCGCGATCAAGCCGGCACGGCGGCTTTGCGGGCCGGCTGCTTCGTTAGCCGAGGTGGCGGAAAAGCCCGCGCCCACCGGCATGCCCTGGAACAGCCCCGAAGCAAGGTTGGCCAGCCCCAGCGCCGCCAGGTCCCGGTTGGGCGAGACGATGTCGCCGTGGCGCATGGCAAAGGTGCGGATCGAGCCGTAGCTCTCGGCGTACAGGATCAGGGCCAGCGCGGCGGCCAGTTCGCCCACCCGCATCCAGTCGGCCGTGCTCAGGTCCGGCACCCGTGGCGCCGAGAACTGCAGGGCGATGTTGCCGACGGCAGCCACGCCATGTGCCTGGGTCCAGCCGCTGAGGTCGAGCACGATGCCAGCGGCGATGACCAGCAGCGCGCCCGGCATGGCGCGCCAGCGCGCGAACAGGTGCAGCAGCGCCAGCGCAACCAGTGCCACCGCCGCGCCAGCCAGGTTCCAGTGGCGCCAGCTGGCAAGCAGTTCCCAGGCCAGGCGCAGGAAGTCGCCGTGCGCCGGATGCACATCCAGGACCTTCGGGCATTGCTTGAGCACGATGGTCAGCGCCAATCCCAGCGCGAAGCCGCGCAGCACCGGCTTGGCGATCAGGTTGGAGATCGCCCCCAGGTGCGCCAGCGACGCCAGCAGGAACAGCACCCCCGCCAGCAGGATCACGGCGGCGCCGAGCGCGATGCGCAGTCCGGCGTCGCCCTCGGCGGCAGCCGTGGTGGCTGCCAGCAGCACCGCGGCAGACGACGAGGTGGCCGAAACGATCGCAAAGCGGCTGCTGCCAAGCAGGCCGTAGACCAGCAGGCCCGCGAACAGCGCGATCACGCCGGCTTGCGGCGGCAGCCCGGCAATGCCGGAATAGGCTACGGCCTCGGGCAGCAGCAGGCCGGCGATGGCCAGGCCGGCCACCAGGTCCGCGCGCCATGTGGCGGAAGCGGCGCTTGGTGCCGCGGCGTCGGCGGTGGGGGCGGGCATCATTGACGGGGCCGGGCGCTGGCCCGTGGCGGGTGTGGCAAGAGGTGCACGGATCGCTCCTTTGGTTTCCGGCTCCATGCTATCGAACGCATGGGTTTCGTCATCTGCCTCGGGAGGCGGTCTTGGCCGCTTCGCAACACTGCGGAGCGGCCCGCCCGCGTTACGGCAAAATTCCCTCGGCTCACGTGGCAAACGTGCTATTCTTATGCGAGTGAAGACTTAGGTCCTTCCACGCACAACTGACCCTTTCAGGGCGACTGAACAGATCGGCACCCGCTGCGGTGCCGTTTGCATAATGATGCATTTAATGTGTTTCAGTTGCTGCCCAGAAAGAGTTGTTTGCAATCCGCTAACCGGTCAAGCCGTGTCGCGGAAGGTTGATGAACCCGCTTTATTCCGGCATTCCCGGATAATAGTGAGCGCCCCATGATGCAGCAGTATCAGAGCAATTCGTACCTCTTCGGCGGCAATGCCCCCTATGTAGAAGAGCTGTACGAGGCCTACCTCGAAAATCCCTCCTCGGTTCCCGATAACTGGCGCGCGTACTTCGACGCGATGCAGAACGTGCCGGCTGTCGATGGCTCCAACGCCCGCGATATTCCCCACGCTCCCATCGTCGCCTCGTTCGCAGAGCGCGCCAAGGCGGGCCCGATCAAGACTATTGTTGCCTCGGCCGACTCCGATATGGGGCGCAAACGCGTCGCTGCCACGCAGCTGATCGCCGCTTACCGCAACATCGGTTCGCATTGGGCAGACCTGGATCCGCTCAAGCGCCAGGAACGTCCGCCCCTGCCGGACCTCGACCCCGCGTTCTACGGCTTCTCCGAAAGCGATCTCGATATCGTCTTCAACGCCAGCAATACGTATTTCGGCAAGGAATCGATGAGCCTGCGCGAGCTGCTCAACAACCTGCGCGAAACGTACTGCAGCAGCATCGGCGCCGAGTTCATGTACATCAGCGACCAGGCGCAAAAGCGCTGGTGGCAAGAGCGCCTGGAAACCACGCGTTCCAAGCCGGTGTTCACCCTCGAAAAGAAGAAGCACGTGCTCGACCGCCTKACCGCGGCCGAAGGCCTGGAGCGCTTCCTCCACACCAAGTACGTTGGCCAGAAGCGCTTCTCGCTGGAAGGCGGCGAGAGCTTCATCGCTGCCATGGACGAACTGATCCAGCACAGCGGCAGCAAGGGCGTGYAGGAAATCGTGATCGGCATGGCCCACCGCGGCCGCCTGAACGTGCTGGTCAATACGCTGGGCAAGATGCCGGCTGACCTGTTCGCCGAGTTCGAAGGCAAGCACGTCGATGACCTGCCGGCCGGCGACGTGAAGTACCACAAGGGCTTCTCCAGCGACGTTTCCACCGAAGGCGGCCCGGTTCACCTGTCGCTCGCCTTCAACCCGTCCCACCTGGAAATCGTCAACCCGGTCGTCGAAGGCTCGGTCAAGGCCCGCCAGGAACGCCGCGGCGAACCCGCAGGCCATGCGGAAGTGCTGCCGGTGCAAGTGCACGGCGACGCGGCATTCGCAGGCCAGGGCGTGGTGATGGAAACGCTGAACCTGGCGCAGACCCGCGGCTACGGCACGGGCGGCACGATGCACATCGTGATCAACAACCAGATCGGCTTCACCACCTCGGACCCGCGCGACTCGCGTTCCACGCTGTATTGCACCGACGTCGTCAAGATGATCGAGGCACCGGTGCTGCACGTCAACGGCGACGATCCCGAAGCCGTGGTGTTCGCCATGCAGCTGGCCGTGGACTTCCGCATGGAGTTCAAGAAGGATGTCGTGGTCGACATCATCTGCTTCCGCAAGCTGGGCCACAACGAGCAGGACACGCCGGCCGTTACCCAGCCGCTGATGTACAAGAAGATCGCCCAGCACCCGGGCACGCGCAAGCTGTACGCTGACAAGCTGACCGCGCAGAACCTGGTGGCTGCCGACTTCGGCGACCAGTTGGTCAAGGAATACCGTGCCGCGATGGACGCGGGCAAGCACACCGTCGACCCCGTCCTGTCGAACTTCAAGAACAAGTTCGCCGTGGACTGGATGCCGTTCCTGAACCGCAAGTGGACCGACGCCGCCGACACCGCCGTGCCGGTGACCGAGCTCAAGCGCCTGGCCGAACGCATCACCGCCATCCCCGAACACCTCAAGCTGCATCCGCTGGTCGAGAAGGTGGTGAAGGATCGCGCCAACATGGGTCGCGGCGACCAGCCGCTGGACTGGGGCATGGGCGAGCATCTGGCCTTCGCCTCGCTGGTGGCTTCGGGCTACCCGGTGCGCATCACTGGCCAGGACGCCGGCCGTGGCACCTTTACCCACCGCCACTCGGTGCTGCACGACCAGAACCGCGAGCGTTGGGATGCAGGCAGCTACGTGCCCCTGCAGAACGTGTCCGAGAACCAGGCACCGTTCACGGTGATCGACTCGGTGCTGTCGGAAGAGGCTGTGCTCGGTTTCGAATACGGCTTCTCCACCGCTGAGCCGAACGCGCTCGTGATCTGGGAAGCCCAGTTCGGCGACTTCGTCAACGGCGCCCAGGTGGTGATCGACCAGTTCATCTCCTCCGGCGAAGTGAAGTGGGGCCGCGCCTCGGGCCTGACCCTGATGCTGCCGCACGGCTACGAAGGCCAGGGCCCGGAACACAGCTCGGCGCGCATCGAGCGCTTCCTGCAGCTGTGCGCGGACCACAACATGCAAGTCTGCCAGCCGACCACCCCGGCTCAGATCTTCCACCTGCTGCGCCGCCAGATGATCCGTCTGTTCCGCAAGCCGCTGGTGATCATGACGCCGAAGTCGCTGCTGCGTAACAAGGAAGCGGTCTCGCCGCTGTCCGACCTGGCCAAGGGTCACTTCGAGACGGTCATCCCCGATCACGAAGAGCTGAACGCCAGCAAGGTCAAGCGCGTGATCATGTGCTCGGGCAAGGTCTACTACGACCTGGTCAATACCCGCAAGGAACGCGGCGCGACCGACACGGCCGTCATCCGCATGGAACAGCTGTATCCGTTCCCGCACAAGGCAGTGGCAGCCGAGCTGAAGAAGTACCCGAACGCCAACGAAATCGTGTGGTGCCAGGACGAGCCGCAGAACCAGGGTGCCTGGTTCTTCGTCCAGCACTTCATCATGGAGAACATGGCGGAAGGCCAGAAGCTCGGTTACGCGGGTCGTCCCGCCTCGGCATCGCCGGCGGTGGGCTACTACGCCAAGCACAACGAGCAACAAAAGGCGCTGCTGGATGCGGCGTTCTCCAAGCTCAAGGGCTTTGTCCTGACCAAATGATCGTGGCCAGCATGGCGGCGCGCGCGAAGAGCGCGCACCGCCATGTTTTTTGCCACCTGCCTTAAGCAAAAACGAATACATCAAGGAAATTCCAACCATGGCTATTGTTGACGTCAAGGTTCCGCAACTCTCTGAATCGGTTGCAGAAGCAACCATGCTGAACTGGAAGAAGAAGCCGGGCGAAGCCGTTGCCCAAGACGAAATCCTGATTGAAATCGAGACCGACAAAGTCGTGCTCGAAGTGCCGGCCCCGTCGGCTGGCGTGCTGTCGCAGATCATCCGCAACGACGGCGACACCGTGGTTGCCGACGAAGTGATCGCCAAGATCGACACCGAAGCCACCGCTGGCGCCGTCGCTCCCGCCGCTGCCGCACCCGCACCCGCTGCCGCCGCCCCGGCCGCCGCAGCCGCTCCGGCAGCAGCCGGCGCCGTGGCAATGCCTTCGGCAGCCAAGCTGATGGCCGAAGGCGGCCTGTCCGCCGGCCAGGTTGCAGGCACGGGCAAGGATGGCCGCATCACCAAGGGCGACGTGCTGGCCGCGACTGCCGCGCCCGCTCCCGCGCCGGCCGCCAAGGCAGCACCGGCTCCGGCCGCTGCCAAGCCGGCGCTGCAGCAGGTTTCCGCCCCGGTGGACTTTGCCGCCCTGGGCGACCGCCCGGAAGAGCGCGTGCCGATGAGCCGCCTGCGCGCCCGTATCGCCGAGCGCCTGCTGCAATCGCAAAGCACCAACGCCATCCTCACCACCTTCAATGAAGTGAACATGAAGCCGGTGATGGACCTGCGCAACAAGTACAAGGACCGCTTCGAGAAGGAGCACGGCGTGAAGCTGGGCTTCATGTCCTTCTTCGTCAAGGCCGCGGTCCACGCGCTGAAGAAGTTCCCGCTGATCAACGCCTCGATCGACGGCAACGACATCGTCTACCACGGCTACTTCGACATCGGTATCGCCGTGGGCTCGCCGCGTGGCCTGGTGGTGCCTATCCTGCGCAACGCCGACCAGATGAGCCTGGCCGAGATCGAGAAGAAGATCGCTGAATTCGGCGCTAAGGCCCGCGACGGCAAGCTGTCGCTGGAAGAACTGACCGGTGGTACGTTCTCGATCTCCAATGGCGGTACCTTCGGCTCGATGCTGTCGACGCCGATCATCAACCCGCCGCAATCCGCGATCCTGGGCGTGCACGCCACCAAGGACCGCCCGGTGGTGGAAGACGGCCAGATCGTGATCCGTCCGATGAACTACCTGGCCATGTCCTACGACCACCGCATCATCGACGGCCGCGAAGCCGTCCTGGGCCTGGTCGCCATGAAGGACGCGCTGGAAGATCCGGCACGCCTGCTGCTGGACCTGTAATCATCTGCAAAGCCTGAGGTCTTGCCCGCGTTTCTCCCGCCGTGTCCGTCATCGGGCGCGGCGCTGGCGGGCATGACGGACCGAAGAGTTGAAAGCGGCCCGGCGGGCGACGTTGCCCCGCCGTGGCTGCAAAAGGAATCTCCATGAGCAAACAATTCGACGTGCTGGTGATCGGTGCCGGCCCCGGCGGCTACATTGCCGCCATTCGTGCCGGCCAGCTGGGCCTGAATGTGGCCTGCTGCGAAGGCAATGCCTACGACGATCCCAAGGACGAACCGCGCCTGGGCGGCACCTGCCTGAACGTGGGTTGCATCCCCTCCAAGGCACTGCTGGCATCCTCGGAAGAATTCGAGAACGTACAGCATCACCTGGGCGACCACGGCATCACGGTTGGCGATGTCAAGGTCGACGTGGCCAAGATGCTCAAGCGCAAGGACGATATCGTCGGCAAGATGACCAAGGGCATCGAGTTCCTGTTCCGCAAGAACAAGGTCACGCTGCTCAAGGGCTACGGCAAGTTCGTCGGCAAGACCGCCGAGGGCTTCCAGGTCGAGGTCGCCGGCAAGGCAGGTACCGAAGTCGTGACGGCCAAGCAGGTCATCGTCGCTACGGGCTCCAAGGCGCGTCACCTGCCGGGCGTCGCGGTGGACAACGTGCTGGTCAGCGATAACGAAGGCGCGCTCAAGTTCGCCGGCGTGCCGAAGAAGCTGGGCGTGATCGGCGCTGGCGTGATCGGCCTCGAGCTGGGTTCCGTGTGGCGCCGCCTGGGTGCTGAAGTGACCGTGCTGGAAGCGCTGCCGTCGTTCCTGGGCGCCGCCGACGAAGGCGTGGCCAAGGAAGCGCAGAAGCTGCTGACCAAGCAAGGCCTGAAGTTCAGCCTGGGCGTGACGGTCAATGAGGTCAAGACGGGCAAGGACAACGTCACCGTCAGCTACACCGACAAGGACGGCGCTGCCMAGACCCTGGAAGTCGATCGCCTGATCGTGTCGGTTGGCCGCGTGCCCAACACCGACAACCTCGGCCTCGACGCCATCGGCCTGGCGGCCGACCAGCGCGGCTTCATCGAGGTGGACGACCACTGCGCGACCAAGGTGCCGGGCCTGTGGGCCATCGGCGACGTGGTGCGCGGCCCGATGCTGGCCCACAAGGCAGAGGACGAAGGCGTGGCGGTTGCCGAGCGCATCGCCGGCCAGAAGCCGCATATTGACTACAACTGCATTCCGTGGGTGATCTACACCTTCCCGGAAATCGCATGGGTGGGCAAGACCGAGCAGCAGCTCAAGGCCGAAGGCCGCGAGTACAAGTCCGGCCAGTTCCCGTTCATGGCCAACGGCCGTGCGCTGGGCATGGGTCATTCGGATGGCTTCGTCAAGATGCTGGCCGATGCCAAGACCGATGAGATCCTGGGCGTGCACGTGGTTGCTGCGAATGCCTCGGACCTGATCGCCGAAGCCGTGGTGGCGATGGAGTTCAAGGCCGCCAGCGAAGACATCGGCCGGACCTGCCATCCGCATCCGTCGATGTCGGAAGTCATGCGCGAAGCCGCACTGGCTGTCGACAAGCGCCAGCTCAATATGTAAGGCAGTAGCCCGAGTATTGTTCAGTACCGGCGCGCCGCTCCAGCGGCGCGCCGTTTTCGCTTTCGGGGCGGCAGGGGCGGTTTGCCCTGTCACGCGCCCCGATCCTCATTCAAGCCGGCGCCCGCCCGGCATCCAGCGCAAGCAGTCAGCATGAACGTCCGTGAGTACTACGAGCAGGAACTGAAGCAACGTGGCTACACCACCGACCCCGCGCAGTTGCGCGCCGTCGAGCGCCTGCAGCAATGCTACGACGAGTGGGTGGCCTACAAGAGCCGGCGCAACAGCACGTTGAAAAAGCTGCTGGTGCACCCGGACGTGCCCAAGGGCGTGTACCTGTGGGGCGGGGTAGGGCGCGGCAAGTCCTTCCTGATGGACAGTTTCTATACCTGCGTGCCAGTGGTGCGCAAGACGCGGCTGCATTTCCACGAATTCATGCGCGAGGTGCATCGCCAGCTCGAAGAGTTGCGCGGGCGCCCGGATCCGCTGGACGAACTGGCCAAGCGCATCGCGCGACGGTTCCGCCTGATCTGCTTCGATGAGTTCCACGTCAGCGACGTGGCCGATGCGATGATCCTGCACCGCCTGCTGCAGCAGATGTTCGAGAACGGCGTGCAGTTCGTGATGACGTCGAACTACCGGCCGGACCTGCTGTACCCGGACGGCTTGCACCGGGATCGCGTGTTGCCGGCCATCGCGCTGCTGCAGGAGAAGCTCGACGTGCTCAATGTCGATGCCGGCATCGACTACCGCAAGCGCGCGCTGGAGCAGGTAGAGGCGTATCACACGCCGCTGGGACCCGAGGCCAGCTCGGCCCTGCGCCATGCCTTCACCGGCATTGCCGGCGTGGCCGACGAATCCCCCATCCTGCATATCGAGCACCGCGAACTGCGCGCGCTACGCAAGGCGGGCGGGGTGGTCTGGTTCGATTTCAATACGCTGTGCGGCGGCCCGCGCTCGCAGAACGACTATCTGGAGCTGGCCACCGAGTTCCACACGGTGATCCTCTCCGACGTGCCCAGGATGACGCCGCGCATGTCGTCGGAGGCACGCCGTTTCACCTGGCTGATCGACGTGTTCTACGACCACAAGGTCAAGTTGCTGATCTCGGCGGAAGTGCCGGCGGATGAACTCTACACCGAGGGCCAGATGGCCAACGAGTTCAGCCGCACGGTGTCGCRCATTATCGAGATGCAGTCGCGTGAATACCTGGAAGCGCCACGCCGCACGGTCGACACCTCGCTGACCTGACGCCCTGCGCAAGCGGCGCGCAGGGCGCCGTCTGGCCACCCGCTTGATCTGCATCAAAGCGGCTTGCCGCCGGGACTCTTACCATGCAGTTGGTAAAAAAGAGTCCCGATGCCGATTTCCCCAGCCCCAGCCTATCCTGTCCTGCCCGATCCGCCGCTTGCCCGCGCAAGCGGTGCGCCCGCGGCCGCCGGGCGCGCGGGCTGCTTCCACTGCGGACAGCCGCTCGTGGCCGGCGAGCCGCCCTTGCATGCCAGCATCAACGGTGAGGAACAGGCGTTTTGCTGCGGTGGCTGCCAGGCGCTGGCGCAGACACTGCACGCAGCCGGGTTCGGCCATCTCTATGGCGACCAGGCCCGCTTTGCCCGGCCGATCGACGACGCGGCGCGGCGCGAGGCCGAGCCTGTGTGGGCCGCCTACGACACCGAGGAGTTACGGGCACAGTTCGTGCGCCCGCTGGACGAACGCCGGGCCGAGATCACGCTGGCGCCKGAGAACATCCGCTGCGCCGCCTGCGCCTGGCTGATCGAGCAGCACCTGGGCAGCCTGCCCGGCGTGGAATCGGTGATCGCCAACGTGGCCACGCGCCGCGTGGTGGTGCGCTGGCGCGCGGCCGAGCAGCCGGTCTCCGCCTTGCTCGCCGCGCTGGCGGGGATCGGCTACCTGGCCTGGCCGTTCGAGGTTTCGCGCTCGGACCGGCAAGACCGCCAYGCGCGCCGTGGGCTGCTGATGCGCATGGCGGTGGCCATGCTCGGCATGATGCAGGTGATGATGTACGCATGGCCCATCTATACCCATGAAGCCACCATCGATCCCGGCCAGTTGCAGTTGATGCGCTGGGCCAGCCTGGTGCTGACCTTGCCCGTGGTGCTGTACTCGGCCTCGCCGATCTTCACCGGGGCGTGGCGCGGGCTGCGGCAGCGCCACCTGGGCATGGATGTGCCGGTGGCGCTGGGCGTGGGCGCGGGCTTTTTCGCCAGCACCGTGGCGACGCTGCGCGGCACCGGCGAGGTGTACTTCGATTCCGTCACCATGTTTGTGGCGTTCCTGCTGCTGGCGCGCTACCTGGAACTGCGCGTGCGCCAGGCATCGCGCAGTGGTGCCGAGATGCTGGCGCGGCAGTTGCCCGCCACCTGCGAGCGCCTGCGTGCCGAGGGCGGCGCGGGCGAGCGGGTGCCGGTGGCACGCCTGCGCGCTGGCGACCTGATCCGCGTCAAGGCGGGCGAGGTGGTACCCGCCGATGCCACGGTGATCGCCGGCGCGAGCGAGCTCGATGAATCCATGCTGACTGGCGAGAGCCGGCCGGTGCCGCGCGGCATCGGGGATCCCGTGCTGGCAGGTTGCTTCAACACCGCGAGCCCGCTTGAGCTGCGCGTGGCCAAGGTAKGGGCGGGTACCCGGCTGGCGGAGATCGTCGCCGTGCTGGACCGCGCGCTGGCCGAGAAGCCGCGCCTGGCCACCGTGGCCGACCGCGTGGCGGGCTGGTTCGTCGCCATCCTGCTGGCGCTGGCGGCCGTCACCGGCGCCGCCTGGTGGGCCTGGATCGATCCCGCGCGCGCGTTGCTTGTGACGGTGGCGGTGCTGGTGGTKAGTTGCCCGTGCGCGCTCTCGCTGGCCACCCCGGCGGCGCTGGCCGCGGCCGGGGCCGCGCTGTCGCGCCGCGGCTTGCTGCTCACGCGCGGCCACGCGCTGGAGACCTTGGCCAGCGTCACGGACGTGATGCTCGACAAGACTGGCACGCTCACGCAAGGGCGATTCGCGCTGGTGCGCACGCAGTCCAACGGCGATGCCGATGCCGCCACCTGCCTGCGCCTGGCCGCAGCCGTGGAACGCTCCGGCRAGCACCCGATCGCGCGCGGCATCGTCGAAGCCGCACAGGCGCAAGGCCTTGCGCACGAGACGCTCGCCATCGACGCCATGCGCAATGTGCCGGGGCAGGGCCTTGAAGCCGATGTGGATGGGCAGCGTTACCGCCTTGGCCGCCGCGAGTTCGTGGAGGCGCTGTGCGAGCACGGCAGCGCTGCCGACTGGCACGCCGAACTTGCCGGCAGCGAGCGCCGCGGCGCCACGCTGGTGTGGTTGGGCAGCGCCGCCGGTGCGCTGGCGGTGTTCGAGCTGGCTGATGTGGCGCGCGAGCAATCCGCGCGCTTGCTCAGCGAGTTGCGCGCGCTCGGCGTGACTTGCCATCTCGTCTCGGGCGATACGCCGGCCACCGTCGGCTGGTGGGCCGATCATTTCCAGATCCCGCGCCGCGAGGGCGGCGTCACGCCTGAAGGCAAGCGCGAGTACGTGGCGCGCCTGCAGCGTGGCGGCGCCGTGGTGCTGGCGGTGGGCGACGGCATCAACGACGCGCCGGTGCTGGCTCAGGCGCAAGTCTCGATCGCCATCGGCAGCGGCGCGCCGCTGGCGCAGGCCGGCGCCGACGCGGTGCTGACCCATGGCCGCGTGGCGGAGATCGCGAACGCGCTCAAGATGGCCCGCCGCACCCGCCGTGTGGTACGCCAGAACCTGGCCTGGGCCTTTGCCTATAACGTGATCGCCATCCCGCTGGCGGCAAGCGGCTATGTCACCGCCTGGATGGCGGGCATCGGCATGTCGGTGTCGTCGCTGCTGGTGGTGGCCAACGCCTGGCGCCTGCTGCGCGCCGGCAAGCCTGGAGACTGACGCCATGGACATGCTCTACCTGCTGGTGCCGATGAGCCTGGTGCTGGTCGCGGTGATCGCCGGCGCGCTCTGGTGGGCGCTGCATGCCGGGCAATACGACGACCTCGACCGGCCCGGCGAGGCCATTCTGCTCGACAACGACAAGCCCTGAGTGATCGCGGCAATGCAGCCGTGGCCGTGCGCGGCCGCATTGCCGTGTGTGCGGATGTGAGACGCCATCGCACCTGAGTTCCCATGCTTTCCGGTGCGCTTGACACAGATCAAGACGGTCGGCGCCCGCTTTTCCTACAGTCACAACATCAATTCATGTTTATCCAATCTGGGGGTCTGAATGGCTGTCACCGCCGCGTATTCTCGCGCCGACACCTTCAATTACGGCGTTGTGCGGCAGTTTGCCGTCATGACGGTAGTCTGGGGGATTGTCGGTATGGCCGTAGGCGTTCTGCTCGCGGCACAGTTGATCTGGCCGGAGCTTAATTTCAACACGCCATGGCTGTCGTTCGGACGCTTGCGCCCGCTGCACACCAACGCGGTCATCTTCGCCTTCGGCGGCAGCGCGCTGTTCGCTACTTCGTACTACATCGTGCAGCGCACCTGCCAGGCGCGGCTGTTCTGCGGCCCGCTGGCGGCCTTCACCTTCTGGGGCTGGCAACTGGTGATCGTGGCCGCGGTCATTACGCTGCCGCTGGGCATCACCAGCTCGAAGGAGTACGCCGAGCTCGAATGGCCGATCGACATCCTGATCACGCTGGTCTGGGTGGCTTATGCCATCGTGTTCTTCGGCACCATCATGAAGCGCAAGACCCGCCATATCTACGTGGCCAACTGGTTCTTCGGCGCCTACATCCTGACCATCGCCATCCTGCATCTCGTCAACAATGCCGAGATGCCGGTGGGCATGTGGAAGTCCTACTCGGCTTATGCCGGCGTGCAGGACGCCATGGTGCAGTGGTGGTACGGCCATAACGCGGTGGGCTTCTTCCTGACCACCAGCTTCCTGGGCATGATGTACTACTTCATCCCCAAGCAGGCCGGCCGCCCGATCTATTCCTACCGCCTGTCGATCGTTCACTTCTGGGCGCTCAACTTCACCTATATGTGGGCCGGTCCCCACCACTTGCAGTTCACCTCGCTGCCGGACTGGGCGCAGTCGCTCGGCATGGTGTTCTCGCTGATCCTGCTGGCGCCTTCGTGGGGCGGCATGATCAACGGCATCATGACCTTGTCGGGTGCCTGGCACAAGCTGCGCACCGATCCCATCCTCAAGTTCCTGGTGGTGGCGCTGTCGTTCTACGGCATGGCGACCTTCGAGGGCTCGATGATGTCGATCAAGACCGTCAACGCGCTGTCGCACTACACGGACTGGACCATCGGCCACGTGCACTCCGGCGCGCTGGGCTGGGTCGCGATGATCTCGATCGGCTCGCTCTACTACCTGATCCCGCGGCTCTTCGGCGAGAAGGAGATGTACAGCGTGCGCCTGATCGAGCTGCATTTCTGGATCGCCACCATCGGCGTGGTGCTGTACATCGCCTCGATGTGGATCGCCGGTGTGATGGAGGGCCTGATGTGGCGCGCCACCCAGCCCGACGGCACGCTGACCTACGCTTTCGTGGAAGCGGTCAAGGCCAAGTACCCGTTCTACCTGATCCGCTTGCTGGGTGGCTTGTGCTTCCTCTCCGGCATGCTGCTGATGGCATACAACGTGGCCAGGACCATCATCGGCAAGCCTGCCGTGGATGCACTGATCCCGACCAGCGTTTCCGCCTCCGCCCATTGATCATTCCAGGATAGAAACGATGTCCGAAAAACGAAGCTTCTTTACGCACGAGACCCTGGAGAAGAATATCGGGTGGCTGATCCTCTGCACCATCCTGGTGGTCAGCATCGCCGGGCTCGTCCAGATCGTGCCGCTGTTCTTCCAGCACTCCACCACCGAGCCCGACGCGGGGATCAAGCCGTACTCCGCGCTGCGCCTGATGGGCCGCGATATCTATATCCGCGAGGGCTGCGTGGGCTGCCATTCGCAGCAGGTGCGCACGTTGCAGGGCGATGTCGAGCGCTATGGCCATTACTCCACGGCGGGCGAGTCGGTCTACGACCATCCCTTCCTGTGGGGCTCCAAGCGTACTGGTCCCGACCTGGCGCGCGTAGGCGGACGCTACTCCGATGACTGGCAGCGCATCCACTTGCGCAATCCGCGCGACGTGGTGCCCGAATCGGTGATGCCGTCCTACCCGTGGCTGGAGAAAACGCCGTTGCAGACCAATGACGTCCGCGATCGTATGCGTGCGCTGCGCCGTCTTGGCGTGCCGTACACCGACGCCGAGATCGAGCAGGCGCCTGCCACGCTGGCCGGCAAGACCGAGGAAGACGCGATGGTCGCTTACCTGCAGGAGCTTGGCATCGCCAAGCGCAATGTGCGGGTCGATACCGCGGCCGCCGCGCAGCCTGCGGCCACGCCGGCCAAGGAGTAAGCCATGGCAATGCTCACCGCGTTTTCCACCGTGGTCTCGATGGCTGCCTTCATCGCCATCTGCTGGTGGGCCTGGTCGTCCGGGCGCAAGGCGGCCAACCAGGAGTCGGCCATGCTGCCGTTCGCCTTGCCCGACGAGCCGCTGGCCGCATGCCAAGACGCCAGCCCCGATGCCGGCCACCGCGTCGTGCGTCATGCCGGCGGCGCAAACAACACCAAGCAGGAACACTGAGTCATGAGCGACTTCTTCACGGATTTCTGGAGCTACTACATTGCCGCCATCGCGCTGGTCGGCATCGTCTGGTGCGTGTGGCTGCTGTTCTCCCAGCGCAAGGTCACCAAGGTTGTGGGCGCCCCTGAGGACACCGGCCACGTGTGGGACGGCGACCTGCGCGAGCTGAACAACCCGCTGCCACGCTGGTGGATGTGGATGTTCCTGCTGGCATGCATCTTTGGCCTGGGTTACCTGGTGCTGTATCCCGGCCTGGGTTCCTACGCCGGCGTGCTCAAGACCTCCAGCCGGGTTGAGTTGGAGGCGCACCGCCAGGCGGCCGAGCAACTGCAGCGCGAGGTCTATGGCAAGTACATGCAGATGGACGTCAAGCAGGTGGCGGC
>NZ_JBFTSF010000148.1:0-15170 GCF_056399905.1 Cupriavidus sp. 01L46 | reverse complement strand
GATTCATGGTCGCCGCCTGCGGCGCCTGGCACTTGTTGCAGGKGCGGCGCGATGTGCCGGTCAAGCGCAGCTTCTCGATGGCGCTGTGGATCCTGCTCCTGGTGACACCGGTCCAGATCGTCGTGGGCGATGCGCATGGCCTCAACACGCGCGAGTATCAGCCGGCCAAGATCGCAGCGATCGAAGGTCTTTGGGAAACGGAGAAGGGTGGCACGGCGCTCAATCTGTTCGGTCTTCCTGACATGGAGTCGGAAGAGACACGCTACGCGCTGAAGGTCCCTCATCTCGGCAGCCTGATCCTGACGCACAGCTGGGATGGTGTGATTCGCGGCCTGAAGGAGTTTCCGCGGCAGGACCGGCCATATTCGCCGATCCTGTTCTGGACGTTCCGGATCATGGCGGGGCTCGGGATGTTGATGCTGCTGACCGCGCTGCTCGGCCTGCTGCTGAGAAAGCGTGGCCGCCTCTACGAAACGCGCTGGTATCAGTGGCTTGTGCTGTGCATGGGGCCATCCGGGCTGATCGCACTGCTGGCGGGCTGGATCACGACCGAGGTCGGCCGCCAACCCTGGACCGTGTATGGCGTGCTGCGCACGGAAGATTCCGTCTCTCCGATCAGCGCCCAGCTTGCCGGGGTTTCCTTGCTGATTTTCGTCATCGTGTACTTCCTGGTCTTCGGGATGGGCGTCTACTACATGATGAAGCTGATGACKCGCGGGCCGGTGCTGAACTCGCATGCCGCCGCATCGCTCAGGCACCCAGGATTGCGCAGCCGCGCACTGGCCGCACCATCAGATGCGCTGGAAGGAGAATGATTCCATGTCAATCGATCTGCCCGTGATATGGGCCGCCATCATCGGCCTCGGCGTTTTCATCTATGTGATGCTCGATGGATTTGATCTTGGCATCGGCCTCCTGTTTCCATTCTTCGAAGCCAAAGGCGACCGGCAAGTGATGCTCAATACCGTCGCGCCGGTGTGGGATGGGAATGAGACCTTTCTGGTGCTCGGGGGGGCGGGGCTGTACGGCGCCTTCCCGGTCGTCTACGCTACGCTGCTGCCGGCGAACTATCTGCCGCTGATCCTGATGGTCGTCGGCCTGATCTTCCGGGGCGCGGCATTTGAGCTGCGGGCGAAGGCAAACCGCACGCAGCATCTGTGGGATCTCGCCTTTATTGGCGGCTCCGCGCTGGCGTCCTTCTGCCAGGGCATCGTGCTGGGTTCGCTCCTGCAGGGGATCCGGATCGTCGATGGCCGCTTTGCCGGTGGACCGTTCGACTGGCTCTCGCCATTCAGCGTGTTCTGCGGCATCGGCGTTCTCCTTACCTACGCCGCGCTGGGCTGCGGATGGCTGATCCTGAAGACGGACGGTGAGCTGCAGCGCAAGATGCGCTTGCTGATGCGGCCTCTGGTGTGCGTGCTGCTGGGTGCCATCGCGATCGTCAGCCTTTGGACGGTGCTGGGATTGCCCGCGGTTGCCCGTCGCTGGTTCGGCAGCGGCAACCTTGGCTGGTTCCTGCCGGTGCCTGTCCTGGTGCTGGCCTGTGTCTGGGGCATCTTCCGCGCAGTCCGGCTGCGCCGCGAAGCGACCCCCTTTCTCCTGACGCTTGCGCTGTGCTTTCTCGGCTATAGCGGCTTGATCATCAGCATCTGGCCGAACATTCTTCCGCCGTCGCTGACGATCTGGGAGGCTTCTTCCAGCCCGTCCAGCCAGCTCTTCGCGCTGGTTGGCACCGTCATTGTGCTACCGGTCATCCTGGTCTACAACGCACTGCAATACCGGGTATTCCGGGGCAAGGTGCGCGAGGGCGACGCCGGCTATCACTGACACATGCCAGATACCGGTCGCGCCGGCGTTCCGGTCCTTTGCCGGACTGCATGGCCGCACCGCAGTTTGCTCCAGCTAGCCCTGGCGCATTCCCCCACCCGCACCAATGCCGGAGAGTAAGCCGCCATGATTGTGAGGCCGAGACAAAATTGGTTCCTGATGCTGTTCGTCTGGAACGGTTCGGTATTGCAAACCATCATTCCCCAGCTTGTTTTCATGGGGGCTGTCAGCAGCCTCGCCGTGTTTACCCATGGGAAGGTGTTTGGCGAAAAGATCCCGCTAAATACGGCGCCATTCACGCTGTTT
Organism: Cupriavidus sp. 01L46; assembly: GCF_056399905.1. Classification (NCBI taxonomy): domain Bacteria; kingdom Pseudomonadati; phylum Pseudomonadota; class Betaproteobacteria; order Burkholderiales; family Burkholderiaceae; genus Cupriavidus; species Cupriavidus sp. 01L46. The sequence continues at coordinate 13,037 of NZ_JBFTSF010000148.1, read as the reverse complement.
GGCCTGGCGTTGGCCATCTTTCTCGCGTTCCGGAACAACGCGAGCTACGACCGTTTCAACGAGGCTCGCCACCTGTGGGGCAACCTGCTGATTGCATCGCGCTCGCTCACTTCGCAGATGCTTTGCTACCTGCCGGAACACCTGGCGGCGGCGGATCGCACCCGGCTCGCCAATACGCTGATCGCGTTCATCTATGCGCTTAAGCATCGGTTGCGCACGACCGACCCGACAGAGGACCTGCGCCGCTTCCTCGGCCCTGAGCAAATGGCGGCATTGCATGGGAAATCCTACACGCCGACGGCCTTGCTGAATGACCTTCGCCGCAGCCTCGCCCGCTACCAGGGACAGGCCGCCGCAGCCGACACCACGCGCTGGATACTCGACACCCAGATCAACGAGTTGGGTAAGGCGCTTGGGGGATGCGAGCGGCTCGTCTCCACGCCAATTCCATTTGCCTATAACGTGCTGCTGCACCGCACGGTCTACGCCTATTGCGTACTGCTTCCGTTTGGCCTGGTCGACTCGACGGAGTTCTTCACGCCATTGCTATGCGTCTTCATCTCCTACACGCTGATCGCACTGGAGGCGATCGCAAGTGAAGTCGCCGAGCCCTTCGGACTGGCACCGAACGCGCTGGCGCTCGATGCCATGACGCGCAATATCGAGCGGTCGATTCTCGAGCTTTGCGATCGCGAGATGCCGGCGGAAACGGTGGCAGTCCGGCCTTATCAATTCACGTAGCCGATCTTCCCGATCGGCGGGAGTCAGCAGGTGCCGAGCATGCCAACCAGGTCACCGAGGTCAACGAGGTCAATCGGCTTCCGATGCCGCTTTGAGCGAACCAATCTTCAGGGAGCCGTCCTGGCGTTGCGCCTCGGACGGCGAAGGGGAGCCTTGCCCCCCACTATCCGCTTGAATGGCGTTTGGGTGACGCTCGGCAAGGGCTTCCAGCAGCGTGGCAGAAGGAACGAAGAACAGTCCTCCGGTGACTGCCCTGCTGAAGTCAAGCAGCCTGTCATAGTTTCCAGGCGGCCGCCCGACGAACATGTTCTCAAGCATCTGCTCCAGCGGCTTGGGCGAGCGGGCATACCCGATGAAGAACGTGCCAAACTCGCCTTTGCCCGGCTGTCCAAAGGGCATGTTGTCGCGCAGGATCTTCACCTCCTCTCCGTCTTCCTCGAGGGTGGTGAGCGAACTATGCGACGACGACGGCTTGACCGCTGCATCGAGCTCGATGTCCGACAGCTTTGTGCGGCCGATGATTCGCTCTTGCGTCTCGACGGAAAGATTATTCCAGCCAGCCATGTCATGCAGATACTTCTGCACCATCACGTAGCTGCCCCCGGCGAACGAGGCGTCCTCATCACCAATGATCGTGAAGCGGATGGATTCGGCTCCCGTCGGGTTCTCGGTGCCATCGACAAAGCCGACCATGCTGCGCATGTCGAAGTAGCGAAAGCCATGGATTTCGTCAACCACCGACACGGCCGCGCCAAGCCGGCTCATCAACTGTGTTGCGAGTTCGAAGCACAGATCCATCTGGTCGGCGCGAATGTGCAGGAGCAGGTCGCCCGGTGTCGCCATGGCGCGGCGATCGCCGGCACCAAATTCGCGAAAGGCATGCAGGCTGGCCGGACGCGGGGCTGCGAACAGTCTGTCCCAGGCATCCGAACCAAATCCGCAGACGCACGAGAGGTTGCCGCCGGGGACTCGCTTGCCCACGGCACGAACGAGGGCGCCGATATCCGCGCACAACGCGCGCACTGTATCTGCGCTGTTCTCGCCTGCGGACACGACTGCGACGATGAAGATCGCGCTACGGGTGATCGGACTGCTTACGGCTTGCTGCTCGGGGACGATGTTTGCCATGTTGACGAGTGTCTTCCAGGACGAGTTTCAAGAATGGTGGAATGATCAATGGCCGTTCGCGATAACCTCGAAATAACCTCGCGATAGCTGGACCGCTGTCTATCCTATCATTCAAAGGTGCCTATGCTGGGTGGATGGCTGACTTGCTTCGCGGGAAGGTTAAGTTCGCCGAACGCGAGCGTCGCTAATCCCTCCTGAGGATCAGAGAGATGAACAATAGGCTAGATCGGGCTTCAAGGTGGCGCAGCCGCTGGAAAGAACTATTTTGGCTGATCGGACTCTGGGCCGCCGGCGTGCTGTCAGTCGCTTTGGTCGCGGCACTCATCCGGCTCGCGATGGGGGCAATTGGATTCAAGTCTCATTGAATACGAGGATGGACCCTGGGTTCATCGACCGGCGGTGTCTATTGACAAGTGCGGCTTGGCCAAGGCAGGACCTTGCGTTTTAGTGGGGAGCCCGAACATGCAGGAATTTGACTTTTACATCCATCTCAAGAAGCCGACGCTGGGGCTCTACGTGCTGAAGGGGGCAGGCCTGCCCGACCTCCAGGATGCAAGTCAGTGGCAGTTCGAAGGGCATGTCTGGCAGAGCGACCTGCCGGCCGGGCTCCTGAAGGAACTGCAAGCCAATGGCCACGCGTTTCAGGAGCTGGGCGTGTGAGTGTGCTCCCGATCCTGTGCGAGCTTGCGCGCCGCATCCTTCAGTGGCTGCAGGTCGGGATTGTTCGACCCACGCTCGACGCTATCCATCTCCAGGCGCGACAGCGCAAACGGGACCCGTAGTTCCACCAGCGCCCGCACATCCCGTTGGACCGCTTCGATGCCTTCGCCCGGTGGCGCGATTTCCCGCAGTTGGCCCGTACCGACCGCGGAGAGTGCGAGACCCTTCGGCCCAATCACATCGACAACACGCCGAGCCGCGAAGTAGCGTTTGAGGGTGCGGGATGCTTCCTGCTCAATCTGCTCCCAAGCAACGTTGGAGATTGGCGCCAACTGCCGATGGAGATTGTTCATTTGAAGGCTTCCTTTGACTGGCCGCTGCGCGTCGGCGCGTCATTGCGTCGGTGCTCGAGCATTCTCAACGAACGTCAGGGACCGGGCAAGAGCACAGCAAGGCCTCTGCCGCATCGCATTGTGCAAGCCGATCCCACTGTGCTCTAAACGGTCTCTCTGCCGTGCCCGGCGATCAGGAGCCGTGCCGCCGCACCAATCGCATGCCATCCAATTTTCCTTCACAGAACGGACGGAAAAGAGGGAGAGCACAGTCGACGCGCACCGATCGCTATCAACTGTATCTTTGCGGCGGCTTGGCGATCAGCTATGTTAGCCACAGGCTGATCTTACTGCCACGAAGTCAGAAACTCACCAAGACAGGGGCAGAAAAATCAGTCAACAGCTGGATGATTCCAGTGGCTTGGCTTGGCTTGGCCTCGCAATGCCAGCACAGCCCGGCTGCCATGCCGCATCCGATTCGAACAGTCTCTACGCTTCGACCAACAGGGATCCTCACGCCATGCCAGACCTCTGCGATATCTGTAATGCACGCCCCGCGGTTGCCCGTGTCGCCGTGATAGAGAACGGCGAGCGCAGGACGCTCTCAATCTGCGACTATCACTACCGGCAGATGTTGCGGCACCAGAACATGCTGAACCCGTTCGATTCCCTGCTGAGCGGGGGAGGCGGATTGTCCCATCTGTTTGGGGGCATGGGCGGCGAGGCCGACGATGCGAGCGCGTTCTCCGCCGAGGTGCCGCGCGAATCGGTCGATGCCACTGACGCCTTCAGCGAGCAGACACTAGAGCTGTTGCAGCGCGCGGCAGAAAAGGCGCACGAGTTGCGCCGCGCCGAGCTCGACACGGAACATCTTCTGTACGTGCTTGCCGACAACGACATTGCCGGCGCGCTGCTCAAGGAACTCAAGATCTCTTCGCAGGACATCAAGGCCTATATCGACGAGCACGCGCGCACGGGGGAGGCGGCCCCCGACGCGCCACTCGACCGGATGACGATATCGCCGCGTTTGAAGAAGGCCTTTCAGTTTGCCTTCCAGGCGTCGCACGAGCTGGGTCACTCGTACGTCGGGCCCGAGCATCTGCTGATCGGCCTTGCCGCGGTACCCGAGAGCATCGCGGGTGCCCTGCTCAAGAAATATGGCGTGACACCGGAAGGCCTGCGCCAGAAGGTCGTCAAGGTGGTGGGCAAGGGCGCGGAGGATGGCCGCATCGAAGGCGGCACAGGCACGCCCAACCTGGACAAGTTTGGCCGCGATCTCACCGCGATGGCGCGCCAGGGCAAGCTCGATCCGGTGCTGGGCCGCGCGCAGGAGATCGAGAGCACGATCGAGGTGCTCGCCCGGCGCAAGAAGAACAATCCCGTGCTGATCGGCGAGCCGGGTGTGGGCAAGACGGCCATCGTGGAAGGACTCGCGCAGCGGATCGTCAACGGCGACGTGCCGGAAGTCCTGCGCGACAAGCGGCTCGTCGAGGTGAACATCAACGCGATGGTTGCGGGAGCGAAGTACCGCGGCGAATTCGAGGAGCGTGCGCAGAAGCTGATCGAGGAGGTCACCGCGAAGCAGGACGCGCTGATCCTGTTCGTGGACGAGTTGCACACGATCGTCGGGGCCGGGCAGGGCGGAGGCGAGGGCGGTCTTGACATCGCCAATGTGCTCAAGCCTGCGCTGGCGCGGGGCGAGCTCAGCCTGATCGGTGCAACGACACTGAACGAATACCAGAAGTACATCGAAAAGGATGCGGCACTTGAGCGGCGCTTTCAGCCGGTCCTCGTGCCGGAGCCGAGCGTCGAGCAGACCATCGTGATCCTGCGCGGCTTGCGTGACAAGCTGGAGGCACATCACCAGGTGACCTTCTCCGACGATGCCTTTGTCGCGGCGGCCGAATTCGCGGATCGCTACATCACGTCGCGTTTCCTGCCCGACAAGGCGATCGACCTGATCGACCAGGCTGCGGCACGGGTGCGGATCGGCGCGACATCTCGTCCGGCGGCGATCCAGGAACTGGAAGCGGAAGCCGCGCAGCTCAAGCGCGAGCAGGACTATGCGTCGTCGCGCAAGCGCTTCGACGAGGCGAAGCGCTTCGAGGAGCGCATCGGCGAGAAGCAGAAGCAGCTCGACGAGGCGATGGAGGCGTGGCAGCGAAAGACCGGCTCGGAGACGCTCGAGGTGACGGTGGCGACAGTGGCTGAGGTCGTGTCTCGTCTCACCGGCATTCCGGTCGCGGAGCTCACGCAGGCAGAACGGCAGAAACTCCTCGCCATGGAGGCGAAGTTGCGTGAGCGGGTGGTTGGCCAGGAAGATGCGGTGGTCGCGGTGAGCGACGCGGTACGTCTGTCGCGCGCGGGCCTCGGCCAGACGCACAGGCCGATCGCGACCCTGCTGTTCCTGGGACCCACCGGCGTGGGCAAGACGGAGCTTGCGAAGGCCTTGGCCGAAACCGTGTTTGGCGACGAGCAGGCGATCATCCGCATCGACATGTCCGAGTACATGGAGCGCCACGCGGTGGCGCGGCTGATCGGYGCKCCRCCGGGCTACGTGGGCTACGAAGAGGGCGGCCAGCTGACCGAACGCGTGCGGCGGCGCCCGTACAGCGTGATCCTGCTTGACGAGATCGAGAAGGCGCACCCCGACGTCTACAACGTGCTGCTGCAGGTGTTCGACGACGGCAGGCTCACCGACGGCAAAGGCCGCGTGGTCGACTTCAGCAACACGATCCTGATCGCTACCAGCAACCTCGGGGCCTCCATCATCATGGCCAACCTGGCGCGGCCCGAGGCCGCGCGCAAACCTGACAAGGCAGTCCGCGAGGCGCTGATGGACGTGCTGAAGGGGCACTTCCGTCCAGAGTTCCTGAACCGGATCGACGAGATCATCGTGTTCAACGCACTCGCCAAGGAGAATATCCGCGCGATCGTACACATCCAGCTCGATCGCATCGTGCGTACCGCGGCGGCACAAGACATCACGCTCAGCTTTGGCGAGGCGCTCGTCGACCATTTGGTCGACGTCGGCTACCAGCCCGAGTTTGGCGCACGCGAACTGAAGCGCCAGATTCGCCAGATCATCGAAACGCGTCTGGCGAAGGAGATTCTCGGCGACGCGCTGAAGTCGGGCGACAGCGCCACGATCGACTACGACAAGGACAGCGGTGACATACGGTTCGACAAGCGCCAGGCCGAGCCCAAGCCAAAGGACACCGCGTTTTCCGCCGGATCAAAGCCGAAGAAGCCGGCCGCATAGTCGATAGAGATAGCGAGGCGCGTCAAATCGGCTCGATCGCATAGCGCCACAGTTTTCATCCATGGAGTTCATCAAATGACCAATCGACGCGAAGTGCCCGGCATCAGGGAATACGACGGCCCTGCTGGCGGCTGGGGAGCGCTGCGAGCGACGGCCCAGGCCATCCGGCTGCAGATGGAAACCATCAAGGCCCCGATCACGCTGCTTCGGACCAATCAGCCGGACGGCTTCGATTGCCCGGGTTGCGCCTGGCCCGACAAGGAGCACCGCTCCAACTTCCAGTTCTGCGAGAACGGCGCGAAGGCCGTCACGTGGGAGGCGACGACCAAGCGCGTGCGCCCTGAGTTTTTCGCGAACAACACCGTGTCATCGCTGCTGCAGCGCTCGGATTTCGAGCTGGAGGACATGGGCCGGCTGACGCATCCGCTCGCATACGACCGCGCCACGGATACGTTCCGCGCTGTCGAGTGGGAGGAGGCATTCGGCCGGATCGGGCAGATCCTGCGCGGCTTGCCGCCAGACCAGGTGGAGTTCTATACGTCTGGCAGGGCCTCGAACGAGGCCGCCTACCTGTACCAGCTCTTTGTGCGGGAGTACGGCACGAACAATTTCCCTGACTGTTCGAACATGTGTCACGAGCCGACCAGTGTCGGGCTGCCGCAATCGATCGGCATCGGCAAAGGCACGGTATCGCTTGACGACTTCGACAAGTGCGATCTCATCATCGCGATCGGCCACAACCCGGGCACGAATCATCCGCGGATGATGGGCACGCTGCACGAGGCATCACGGCGCAACGTGCCCATCATCGTATTCAATCCGCTGCGCGAACGTGCCCTGGAGCGCTTCGCCGATCCGCAGAATTGGCTTGAGATGGCCACCTACGGCTCGACCCGGATTGCCTCGACCTATTTCCAGGTCAACGCCGGCGGCGACGCGGCAGCACTCAAGGGCATCATGAAGTCACTGATGGCGATGGAGGCGGAGCAGGGCAACGTGCTTGACCGCGAATTCATCGCCACGCACACGGCCGGCTTCGACGCCTTCGCTGCGGATCTTGAGGCCACGACATGGGAGGATATCGAAAAGGCGAGCGGACTATTGCAAGCCGATCTCGAACAGGTGGCTATCGCCTATGCGAAGTCGAACGCCGTGATTGTCACCTACGGCATGGGCGTCACTCAGCACAACAAGGGCACGGCCAATGTCCGCCTGATCGCCGACCTGCTGCTGTTGCGCGGTAATTTCGGCAAGCCAGGCGCTGGCATCTGTCCGCTGCGCGGGCACTCCAACGTCCAGGGAAACCGCACGGTCGGCATCACGGAGAAGCCGTCGGAGGACTTCCTCGGGCGGCTCGAGGGCGTCTTCGGCTTCCAGCTTCCCCGTGAACACGGGCACGACGCCGTCAACGCCATGGAGGCGATGATCAACGGTTCCTCGAAGGCCCTGATCTGCCTGGGCGGGAACTTCGCCGTGGCGCTTCCGGATCCCGAGCAATCCTTTCCGGCGATGGCAAAGCTCGACCTGAGCGTGCACGTCGGCACCAAGCTCAATCGCACGCACCTGCTGGTGGCGAAGGAAACCTACATCTTCCCGTGCCTTGGCCGTACCGAGCTCGATGTGCAGCAGAGCGGGCCTCAATCCATCACGGTGGAAGACTCGATGTCCATGGTCCACGCCTCGGCCGGCAAGCTTGCTCCTGCTTCCGAGCAGTTGCGCTCGGAGCCGGCCATCGTTGCCGGCATCGCGCACGCAACCTTGCCGGACAGCAAGGTGCCATGGCTGGAGCTGATTGCCGACTACGACAAGATCCGTGACCTGATAGACAGGACCATCCCGGGGTTCGAAGCCTTCAACGAACGCATCCGGACGCCGGGCGGCTTCCGCCTTCCATTGCCGCCGACCGAGCGCAAGTGGCTGACGCCCTCGGGCAAGGCCGAGTTCTCCGTGTATGGCGGCGTGCACGAGGATGCCGAGGTTCTCGGGGGTGAGAACGTGCTGCGCCTGATCACGATCCGCAGCCATGACCAGTACAACACCACGATCTACGSSCTGGATGAYCGCTATCGTGGTGTGTTCGGGCGCCGCGACGTGCTGTTCATGAACGAGGCCGACCTGACGTCGCATGGACTGGAACACGGAGACCTGGTCGACATCGAAACGATCGTCTCGGACAGGCCGCTGCGGCTCAAGAACATCACGGCGATCGCCTACAGCATCGCTCGGGGATCGGTGGCCGCCTATTATCCGGAGGCGAACGTCCTGGTACCGCTTGACTACATCGACAAGGAAAGCGGCACGCCGTCATACAAATCCATTCCCGTTCGCGTGACACGTGCGGCTGGCAATTGACTATTCAATACCGGGCCGGGCGGATGCCGCATCGCCCGGCCATTCTCCGCCGAGCGCTCGATATAGCTGCACGGCCGCCAGCGCCTGCGCCGTTTGCGTCTGGATCAGTTCGTCCTCCCGCTGCAGCGCGCCGACGCGCGCGTCCAGCACATCCTGCAGCGTGCGGCGGCCGCCTTCGTAGAGGCGCGTGGCGCTCCGGCTGTTGCGCTGCGCGGTGGCGACCACCTCGGCCAGCCGGGCGCCGCGCTGGTCCAGGCTGCTGCGCTGGCTGTAGGCGTTATCCACTTCCTCCAGCGTGCGCAGCACCGCCTGGTTGTATTCCGCCTGCGCGGCCTGCAGGCGGGCGTCGCCGGCATCGATGCCGGCCTGGACGCGGCCCGCGGTGAAGATCGGCAACTGCACGCCGACGCCCACCAGCCCGCCGGTGCCGCTCAGCGCTGGCAGCCCGTCCACGTGCAGGCGCCCGTCCTGGCCGAGGAACGTCAGGTAAAACCGGGGGAACCGTTCCGCCTTGGCGCTGCCAAGCCGGGCAGCCTGCGCGCGGACCAGCGCGGCCATGGCGCGCACATCCGGGCGCCGCTCGATCACGTCGGACGGCAGCTGGCCGGCAGGCGGCGCCGGCACGAAGAGCGCGGGCGGCGGCGACAGCGCCGCCGCGGCCTGCGGCACCTGGCCGGCGAGCGCCGCAAGGCGGCGTTCCCGGATCGAGATCTGGCTGGTCAGCACCGGGCGCTGCGCCTGCAATGCGCCAAGCTGTTCGCTCACGCGGTCGACATCGTAGGACAGTGCCTGTCCGGCCGCGTAGCGCGCGCGGGTATAGCTCAGCAACTGGCCGACGATTGCCGTGCTCCGGTCCAGCTGCTGCAGGCGGCGCTGCAGGCCGCGCGCCGCCAGGTAGTTCTCGGCCACGTCGGCGGCGATCACCAGGCGCGTGCCGCGCAGGYGCTCTTGCGCGCTGAGGGCAACGGCCGCGGCGGCTTGCGCGTCGCTGCGGCGGCCGCCGAAGACGTCGACCTCCCAGGCCACGGTCAGTCCGGCAAGATGTCCGTCAAGGCCGGGCGAGGTATCGGGCAGGCCCGGGGGGCTGCGCAAGTCGGCCACGCCGCGCGCCGCGCGGGCCTGCGCCGACAGCGTCGGGTAGAGCGCCGATTCCGCAACCTGCCCGATCGCGCRTGCCTCGGCCACGCGCGCCTGGGCCACGCGCAGATCGAGATTGGCCGCCAGCGTCTCGGTCACGCGCCGCGTCAGTTCCGGGTCGTTCCAGTTTCGCCACCACTGCGCCAGGTCCTGCGCCGCAGCCGGCGCGCCCTCGGCGGGGGCTTCCCTGAACGCGGCCGGCGCCGCGATGCTGTCGGGCACGGTGACGTCGACCGTGGCGCAGCCGGCCAGGCCGACGGCGGCGATGCTTGCGAAGCTAGTAATGAGGCCGGCGAGGATGCCGCGTCGTGGATAGGTACTCAAGGCGGGAATCCGTTGGGTGAGCGGGCTGGCGGAAAGGCGTGCGTGGTAAATATGGTCAGTGTGGTCAGGCATGGCGGTCTATCCTTGCTGCGCCAGCATGGAGCGGAACCGCGTGAGCGCCAGGGCCAGGAAGATCCCGCCTGCCGCTGTCACGCCGAGCAACTGCGGCCACACCACATCCACGCCCGCGCCGCGGAACAGGATGGCCTGCGTGAGCGTGACGAACTGGGTGGTCGGCAGGAACTGCACCGCGTGCTGCATCGCCTGCGGCATGCTCTGCACCGGCGTGGCGGCGCCGGACAGCAGGTAGGCAACGGCATARGTCGGCACCGCCAGCAGGCCGAACTGCGGCATCGCCGGCGCGATGGTCGCCAGCCACATGCCCAGCGCCGTCACCGAGAACAGGTAGAGCGCGGTGCTCAGCGCAAAGAGCCCCATCGAACCGGTGAGCGGCACATCCAGCCACAGATGCACCACCAGCCACAGCGACAGCAGGGACGCCAGGAAGATCACCGCGCCATTGGCCAGGATCTTCGCCACCGCGATCTCGCTGGCGCGCACCGGCATCACCAGCAAGTGCTCGATGGTGCCGTGCTCGCGCTCGCGGATCACCGCCGCACCTACCAGGATGATGGCCAGCACCGTGATATTCACCACGATCTGCATGGTCGACGTGAACCAGTGCGACTCCGTATTGGGATTGAACAGCACCGTGCTCTCCGCGCGCACGGGCAGCTGCGCCTCGATGCCCCGCGCGTGCAGGAATTCAAGTGCCTCCCGCGCGAAGATCTGCTGCAGGTAGCTGGCCCCGAGGCCCGCCTGGGTCATCGCGGTGGCATCGACCAGCACCTGCACCGCCGGCGTTCTTCCCGCCAGCACGTCGGCTTCGAAGCGCGGCGGGATCTCGATGGCGAAGATATAGCGTCCCCGGTCCATTTCCGCCTCGACGGCGTGCCGGTCCACATCCACCGGCGTCTTGAAATACGGCGGCCGGATCGCATCGTGCAGGCGGCGCGAGAGCTCGGAGTGGTCGGCATCCACGATGGCCACCGATGCGTTCGACACCTCGGCCTTGATGCCCTTGGCGACCGAATGCACGGCCAGCGTGAAGGCAAAAACGATCAGCGCCATCAGCGTCACATCGCTGAACAGGCTGCGCAGCTCCTTGCCGCACAGCCGGGCCACGTTCTTGCACCATTGGTTCATCGCGGCATCTCCCGGCTATGCTTCCTGCTTGCGCAGAAGCAGACGCGCGCCCGCCAGGTACAGCAGCGCGAAACCCAGCAAGGCCAGGTACATGGTGCCGAAGCTGCCCGCGCCAAGCCCCTTGGTAAAACTGCCAAGGCTGACCAGCTGGAACCACGACGACGGAAACCCCAGGCCGATCCAGTAGCTGCTGCCTGTCAGCGTCGACACCGGATACAGCAGGCCGGAGAAGTTGACCGATGGAATCAGGCACAGGATCGCGGTGCCGAAGATGGCCGCCACCTGCGAACGCACGAAGGTCGACATCAGCAGCCCGAGCGCGGTGGCCGCCAGCACGAACAGCGCGGCGCCGATCGACAAGGCGAGGAAGGAGCCCTTCAGCGGCACCTGCAGCAGCACGATGGCCAGCGCCACCAGGGTCAGGTAGCTGATCATCGCCAGCCCCACGTAGGGCAGCTGCTTGCCGATCAGGTACTCGCCCACGCTGGCCGGCGAGGCATAGAGGTTGGTGATCGACCCCATCTCCTTCTCCCGCACCACGCCGAGCGCGGTCAGCATGGTCGGGATCAGGATCAGCGCCAGCATGATGATGCCTGGCGTGATCGCGTAGATGCTGCGGAACTCCTGGTTGTAGATAAAGCGCGTCTCGATCGACACCGGCAGCGCTGCCGGGCGTGCCGGCTGCGCGCGCATCTGCCCATTGGCGTAGGCCAGCAGCACGCCGGTGACATAGGCGCGCGTGGTGGCGCCCGGGAACGGGCTGGACCCGTCGATGCGGAATGCGAGCTGCGGCTGGCGCCCGGCCAGCAGGTCGCGCTCGAAGCCGGGCGGCAGCTCGACGATCAGCATGGCGGCTGCGGCGCGCAGGCGCCGGTCGGCGTCCGCCTCGCTGTGCACGCCATCGGTCTGCACGAAGTAGCGCGAGCCGGAGAACTGCTCCACCAGCTCGCGGCTGGCACGGCTCTGGTCACGGTCCAGCACGGCGAAGCGCACGTTCTCTACATCGAAGGACACGCTCCACGCCGCGGCGCACAGCAGCACGATCGGGCCGAGGATGGCGAATGCCAGCCGGAGCCGGTCGCGCGCGAGCTCCATGGCCTCGCGCCTGGCGAACGCCCAGGTCCGCGCCAGCCGCGAGCCGCCGGCATGCGCGGCTGGCCTGTCGGCCGGCGCGGGGGATGGGGCGGGCGGCGCGGGCGCTGCCTTCGCCGCAGCCGCAGCAGCAGCGGCAGCGCCGTTCTCCGGGGTCTCCGCCTGCTCCAGGTAGCTGACGAACGCATCCTCCAGCGTCCGCGCGCCGCAGCTTTCCCGCAGCGCGTCCGGGCTGCCCACGGCCAGCACGCGGCCGCGGTGCATGAAGGAGATGCGGTCGCAGCGCGCCGCCTCGTTCATGAAGTGCGTGGAAACGAAGATCGTCACGCGCTGCTGGCGCGACAGCTGGACCAGATGGCGCCAGAACATGTCCCGCGCGCCGGGGTCCACGCCGGAGGTGGGCTCGTCGAGGATCAGCACTTCCGGATGGTGCAGGCAGGCCGCAGCCAGCTGCAGGCGCTGGCGGATGCCGAGCGACAGGGCGGCAGGCCGCGCATCGGCATGCTGGTCCAGCTCGAAATCGAGCAGGGCCTGCCCGACCGCCTTCTGCGCGCGCTCGCCCTCCATCCGGTAGAGCCTGGCATGCAGGTCCAGGTTCTGCCGTACCGTCAGCTCCTCATACAGCGAGAACGCCTGCGACATATAGCCCACCCGCATGCGGGTACGCATATCGCCGGCGTCGATGGTCTGGCCGAGCAGGCGCGCGGTGCCGCTGGTGGCATCCAGCAGCCCGGTCAGCATCTTCATGGTGGTGGTCTTGCCGCAGCCATTGGAGCCGAGAAAGCCGAAGATCTCGCTGCGCT
>NZ_JBFTSF010000147.1:0-15273 GCF_056399905.1 Cupriavidus sp. 01L46 | reverse complement strand
GCATCGAAGACCTGTATGGTGTCCGCCCGCGACGCGGCCACGAACAGGCGTTTGCCAGCGCGGTCGAAGGCGGCCCCGTAGGGCCCGCTGCGCGTTGGCACCGTGCGCAGGATGTGGTAGTCGGCCGCATCGAGCACCAGGAACGCGTTGGCCGACTCCAGCGTGACGATATAGCGCTGTCCGTCGGGGCTCACCTTGATGCCGCGCGGCCGCGATCCGGGAGGCGTCTTGATCAGGTTGAGGCGCCGGCCGCTGGCGCGCTCGTAGACCGAGACCGTATCGTCGCCCTCGTTGGTGACCAGCAGCAGGCGCGCGTCCGGCGAGAATTCGATGCCTTCGGTCTCCRGGCCGCTGGGGATCGCGCGCGTGACGCGCCAGTCCTTGAGGTCGATCACGGCGATCTGCGCCGGGACCGGCGCGTCGTCGCCAGCCTTGCCTGGCTCGCCGGGCTCATAGGTGACAAAAGCCTGCCCGCCGGACACGCGCACGAATTCCGGGTTCTTGCCGATCGGGATGCGTTTGACCAGTTGGCCATCGCGTGTGCCGATGACGGTAAGGTCGCCGGTTCCCTTGTTGGCGGCCAGCAGGTATCGTCCGTCGGCACTGATGGCGATGCCGCGCGGGCCCTTGCCGCCGGTGTCGAGAGTGCTAGTGATTTCGAGGCGGTCGAGGTCGATCACCGCAATGCCGCCACTCTCGCTCGACACATAGGCCACGGCGGCCTGAGCGCCTCGCGGCGCCGAGCCTGGCGCGCAAGCGGCGCAGGCCAGCGCGGCGCACAGCGCCAGCATGGTCCGGCCTGGCTGGCCACCTCCCTGTCTCGTCGCCATGCACGCCTCCCGCTTGCGTTGCTTGTCGTTGCTTGTGGTTGTTCCGGCGCGAACCCATCCGGTTGTCTTTCATTCTTGGTGACGGCACGGCAACTGCCAAGGGTTTCCTGCGCGCCCGCCGCCGCTAGCGCCCGCTCCATTCATAGCGCACGCCCACCAGGAAGAGCCGCGGCGCGCCGGGTGCGGCGAAGCGCTCGATCGGCACCGCCGCGCCGGGCTGCAGCAGCGTGCCGCCGGGGAACACGTTGAGGCCCGCCTGCCCATAGGTTTCATAACGGCGGTCGAACACATTGTCCACGCGCGCGTAGAGCTGCCAGCGTGCATCGACCTGCCAGCTCGCCCGCAGGTTGAACAGCACGAAGCCGGCGGTGCGCGCCAGGCGCGGATCCTGCGCGCTCAGCGCGCCGTCTTCATTGCCGGCCACCGGGCGCGACGACGACACGACCATGGCGCCGCCGAGCGTGACCGACTCGGTTGCGCGCCAGTCACCGCTGAGCTTGACGCTATGCAGCGGCACGCCGGCCATGCGCGTGCCGGGGCGCACGTTGACGGGCGCCGCGAACGGCGTCTGGATCTGGCCGTCCGCCTGGTAGGTGGATTGCAGGTAGCTGTAGCTGGCGCGCAGCATCAGCGGGCCCAGCCGCTGGCGCAGCCCTAGCTCCAGGCCCTGGCTGCGGGTCTTGGGGAAGTTGGTGAAGTAGCCGAGCGGGCTGACCGGCGAGCGCTGGAACAGGATGTCGTCGCGGTTGTCGCTGCGGTACAGCGCGAGCGTGAGGTCGGTGGCGTCCCCAGCCTTCCAGCGCCCGCCGAATTCCACCGTGCGCGATACCACCTGGCGCAGGTACGGATCCGCCTGCAGCCCGGTGGGCAGCTGGCAGGCGTTGGCCGGATCCGCGCAACCCAGCTCGATGGCGGTCGGCATGCGCGTGCCTTGCGAGGCTGAGGCAAAGACTGTGAGGCCGCTGCGCAACTGGTGCGAGAGCCCAAGCGAAGGATTGAGCTTCGAGAACGTGAAGCGTTCGTCGGACGCGTTCGGCAAGGTCAGCACCGTGTGCGTGCTCGAGGTGTTCCAGCGCGCGCTCGCGGTGAGGTAGCTGTGCGGCAGCAGCTTGACGGTATCGGAGGCATACAGGCTGACGGTGCTGGTGCGTCCGTCGAGCGAGGCGTTGGTGCTGGGCGTGGCGCCGGGGTCCGCTACCGCCACGCGATCATCGCTGAAGTTGCCTGGCTGCGTGTCCTGGCGATACGACGCGCGGCTCAGCGCTAAGGCGGCGCCCAGTACCGCGTTGTGGACGTCGCCCGTATGGGACCACTGCCCCGACAGCCCATAGTCATGCGTGTTGATGGTCGAGGTATTGAGCACCGCGCTGGCCGGCGCGGCGCCTGGCTCGCAACCCGCATTGCCGGCATTGCGCTGGCAGCCAAGCAAGGTCTCTAGGTAATCGTCGCTGACATCGCCGGTGCTGGCCTTTGCGTGCCCCAGGCGAGCATAAGCCGTCAGCGCGATCTGGCCCTCGGCGTTGAGCTGGTGCGTGCCGTTGAGCGTGACCTGCAGCGAGCGCGTGCGGGTGAGGTCGGGCGCGGTGTAGATGGCATTGCGCTGGCCGCCATAGATGCTGTCGGGCAGCAGGCCATTGCCGGACAGGCTGCTGCTGCTGCCCAGCACGCTCACGCTCCATTGTGTATCGGTGGTCGAGCGGCCGACCTTGGCGAACAGGTTGCCCAGGCTGCTGCCGATCAGCTGGCGCCAGCCGTCCTCGCGAAAGCCCGTGCCCGCCACGAAGGCGTGCCAGCCATCGCCAAGCCTCTTTCCCGCGCTCACGTCGAGCCGCGCGCGGCCGTGGCTGCCGACGCTCAGGTCGGCCTCCACGCCGGGATGCGTCTCGCCGGACTTGGTGCCCAGCGCCAGCGCGCCGCCAAGCGCGTTGAGGCCATAGAGCGGATTGCTGCCGGGCACCAGCGTGATGGTGCTGATGGCAGCCTCGGGAATCGTCGTCCAGTCGACCACATCGCCCAGCGCGCCATTCTGGCGTATGCCGTCCAGGTAGAGCGCGATGCCCTGCGCCGCGCCCAGGGTGGAAGACAGGCGGTAGCCGCGATAGAGAATGTCCTTCTGGAACGGGTTGCCCTGCACGTCGTTGATCACCACGCTGTCCATGGTCTCGCCGAGGAACGAGGACAGGTTGCCGGACTTGGCGCGCTCCATGTCGGCGTCCGTCGCGGTTTGCACATTGCCGGGAAACGCCTCGCGCGGAATGGAGAACGACGGCAGCGGCGCGGGCGCGACCACGGTGACCTCGCGCAGGTTGTGGACCTCGTCGCCAGGCGCGGCCTGCGGCGCCTGGGCGGCCACGCCCGCCGGTGCGCCGGCGGCCAGCGCCGCCAGGGCCACCAGGGCCACCCGCACCGCCCGCGCCACCTGTGCGCATGCGGCTGCCCTGCGCTGCTCGGCGGGCGCGAGCCTTGAGCGGCGCGGACAGGGGAGGGCGGGGGCCATTACCGTCTCCGTGGGGACAAGGACGCAAGGGCGGGGGATCGCGGGTGATGCAAGTGCTACTTACTGTAGTGCACACGGTGGCAAGCGCCAAATCGATCACGCGGCGGCAGGGAGGCGGCGGCGCGCGCTGCATTTTTCGCCTAGAGTTTGAAGTTTGAAGGCATGCCAAGTGCACCGCACCCGCTTGCCGTGTTGCCGCACCATGAAATTTGATGTTCATCGGATCGAGGAGTCCGCCATGCCGTTTCCAGAGCGCATCGAAACCATCGACCGGCATCGCCGCCTGCTCACCGGCAGCGTGAGCCTAGCCTTGCTGGCGATGTGGCTGGGGATCTCGCCTTCGCGCTTGCGCGCGCAGACCAGCCGGGAAGGCACCCCCGTGCCCATCGGCGTGATCGGCTCGGGCCGCATCGGCGGCACGGTGGGCGGCCTGTGGGTGAAGGCAGGCCATCCCGTTCTGTTCTCCTCGCGCCACCCGGATGCACTCAAGCCGCTGGTCGAAAAACTTGGCCCGCTTGCCCGTGCGGGGACGGTGGCCGAGGCGCTGGCGTTTTCCGATGTGATTTTTCTCGCCGTCCCTTACAAGGCGCTGCCCGAGATATCGGCGGAGTATGGCAAGGCCTTTGCCGGCAAGGTGGTGGTGGATGCGACCAACGCGGTGCGCGCGCGCGATGGCGCCATCGCCGAAGAGGCGATGCGCAAGGGCATCGGCATCACCACCGCAAAGTACCTGCGTGGCGCGCGTATCGTGCGCGCCTTCAATTTCATGGGCGCCACCAACTTCGCCAATGAGAACCACCGGGCCGAGGGCCTGATCGCGGTGCCGATCGCCGCCGACGATCCAAAGGCCCTGCGCATCGGCGAGCAACTGGTGCGCGATGCCGGGTTCGAGCCGGTGGTGGTCGGCCGGCTCGCCACGGCCGACAGCTTCGCCCCGGGCGGGCCGCTGTTMCATCAGATCGGCTCGGCCGACGCCATGCGCGCGCGCATGGCGGCACAAAGCGGGAAGACGGTGGCGACGCCTAAGTAATCAGGTCGGCGCCGCCGGGCCGTCCCCCGGCCACGGCGGCGCCAGCATCTTTTTGCAATGGCCTCTTAGCCGCGCCAGGCGCCCTTCATCCAGACCCAGCCACCGCCCTCGAAGCGCCAGACCCAGTGTCCGGGCACCCAGTAGGCGTGCGGCGCGGGGGGCGCAATCGTGATCTGTTCCACGATCACGGGCGGCATCGCCGGCACCGGCTGCTGGACCCAGCGGCCGTGCACCCAGAACCAGTCGTTGCCCTCCCACTTCCAGTGCCCTGGCACCCAGTTCCAGCCATAGGCAGGCGCAGGGCCGCGGTCTTCATGCACCGGCGGCGGCATGTTGCGGACCATCTGGTGGGGCGGCGCAGGCGGCGGCTGCCGTACTATCACGCGCTCGGTCACGCACCCGGCAAGGCTGCCGAGCACCGCCAGCGAGGCGAGCGCCGGCAGGGCGGCGCGGAGCAGGCGGCGGCGTGCGGGCGCATGGGGTTTGCTGATTGCCATTTTTTTGTCCTGTTGGAGCTGATTTGCGCTCAGGCGTCGTCTAAGGGGCGGCCCCGGGTCGGGATGCGCAATGACCTTGGGACCGATACCTTGCTTAACGAGGCAAGCGCCGCGCGGCGGGACAAGCGTGCGGCAAGACTTTGTAATTGAGTATTACGCGCCCCAAAAAGACAAACCGCAGCCAGGGTGGCTGCGGCAGGTGGCGGGTGATGGTGGATGATGGCCGGTTATGCCGGCACAGGCGCGTTAGCGCTGGTCTGCCGGCCGCGGAAGTCCGTCCAGCAGAGCGCCTTGAAGTCGTACAGCTTGCAGCGGCGCGCGGTATGGAAATACCAGCGCCAGGTGAAGTTCTGGATGATGATGCGGCCCGGCAGCGCATGCTCCAGCAGCGCCTGGGCGCGCTTGAGGCGGTATAGCGGCACGCTCATGTCCACGTGGTGCGCGGTGTGCTCCATGATGTGGTGCAGCGCCGCGCCGATGCCATAGCGAAAGCGCAGGTGCACGGTGGTGGAGACGAAGGGCTGGGCGCGCGCCCACATGGCCTTGGTGTCGTACCAKGCCACGCTGGTATGGGTGTGGTGCACGTAGAGCACGAAGCCCACGGTGAAATTCCAGACCAGGAACGGCAGCACGAAGCCCAGCCCGACCAGCATCGCCACCGACTGCCCGGTGGCGATGGCCAGCCACGCCAGCGCGCCGATCCAGGCCACGCCGAAGAGGGCCACCAGCGTGCAGTCCCACATGAAGACGGCGCGGCGCGTGGGCATCTGGCGGCGGCTGGGGAAGAACATCTTGAACCACCAGATCTCGACCAGGTAGTACAGGCCCGCGCCAAAGCCGGTGCGGTAGACCCGCTCCAGCGCGCGGCGCCAGCGCGGCAGGGCCTGGAATTCCTCGAGCGAGTAAGGCTGCCAGACGAAGTCGAAGCCCTTGAGGTTGGAGTAGCCGTGGTGGACCACGTTATGGCCCACTTCCCACAGGCTGTAAGGCGTGAGCGATGGTAGGAAGGTCAACCGGCCCAGCCATTTGTTCAAGCCGCGCCGKGGCGTCAGGCTCTGGTGGCAGGCATCGTGGCCGATGATGAACAGGCGGGCGATGATCAGCCCCGTCACCACGCTGGCGGCCAGCTTGGCGAGCCAGTGGGAGAACAGCACCACCCCGGCCAGCGCCGCCAGGAACAGCGCGGTGTCCAGCGCGAACAGCGCCAGCGCGCGCGGCGTGCTGCGCGCGCCAAGCGGGATCAGCCAGCCGCGGATGATCTTGCGCGAGGGCAGGGGGACGTCAGGGGAAATCGGCTCCGGAAAGGAAGCTTGCTGCGTGGCAATCATGCAAAAACCTTCAGTTGTCGAACGCGGGGTCGGGCTAGGCCCGAGACTGGCGATGCGCGGCCACAGGACGGGCCGATGGTGTGACAGCTTAGAAGGATTGCGTGACAGGGGTGTTGATCCGGGTCAAGCACCGGGTCAAGCCAGCAGGGCCGGACCCGGTGTCACCCAGCGGGAAGTGATGATTAGTGCGCGGCGGTGGCCGGCGCGCTCGCCGGTTCGCCCATCACATACACCTCGCCGATGACGCGGTCGTCACCCAGCATGGCGAAGGCGAACAACTGTTCTTCCAGCGTTTCCGAGCGCTCGCTGCGGCGCGCGATCAGCGGCGTGGCCTGCGGGTCGAGCACGATGAAGTCGGCCTCGCAGCCGGGTGTGAAGCTGCCCACGCGCTCGCTCCAGCCCAGTGCATCGGCAGCGGCGCGCGTGGCCAGGTAGAACATGCGCAACGCGCTAAGGTGGTAGCCGCCCATGCGCGCCACCTTGTGGGCGGCGTTCATGGTGCGCAGCATCGAGAATGAGGTGCCCCCGCCCACGTCGGTGGCAAGCGTCACGTTGAGGCGGTGCGCGTCGGACTGGTGGAAGTCATAGAAGCCGCTGCCCAGGAACAGGTTGGAGGTGGGGCAGTGCGCCACCGCCGCGCCGCTGTCGGCCAGGCGCTTGCGGTCGTCCTGATCGAGGTAGATGGCGTGGCCGTACAGCGCGCCCGGGCGCAGCAGGCCGTAGTGATCGTAGATGTCCAGATAGCTGCGGGCTTGCGGGAACAGCTCGGCCACCCATTTCACTTCGTCGCGGTTCTCCGCCACGTGGGTCTGGATGAACGCGTCCGGGTAGGCCTTGGCCAGTTCGCCGCAGGCTTGCAGCTGCGCTTCGCTGGAGGTGGGCGCGAAGCGCGGCGTAATGGCGTACGACAGGCGGTTCTTGCCGTGCCAGCGCGAGATCAGGTCGGCCGAATCGCGCGCGCCGGACTCGGCGGTGTCGCGCAGGAATTCGGGGCAGTTGCGGTCCATCATCACCTTGCCGGTGACCAGGCGCAGGTTGCGGCGGTCGGCTTCGGCAAACAGCGCATCGGCCGATGCCATATGCACGGTGCTCCAGGCCACAGCGCTGGTGGTGCCGTTGCGCAGCAGTTCGTCGGCAAAGAAGCCGGCCACGGCCGCCGCGTACTCCGGCTCGGCAAAGCGGCGCTCCTCGGGGAAGGTATAGGTCTCCAGCCAGTGCAGCAGGCCGGGCGAGGGCGAGGCGATGATGTCGGTCTGCGGGTAATGCACGTGGGTGTCGATAAAGCCCGGCACGATCAGCTTGCCGCGGCGGTCGATCACTTCGGCGCCCGCCGGGATCTGGTCGGCCAGGTCGGCATGGTTGCCAACCGCGGCGATATGCCCGGCGGTGACGATCAGCACCCCGTCTTCCCAATACTGATACGCGTCGTCATGAAACTGGGGGTCGCGCAGGAAGTGCAGCACACGGCCACGGATGGCGCGGGTGATGGATTGGGTGGGGGGCGTGGTCGTCATATCGATGTCTCGTCATGCGCMGGCGCGCGCATGGCGCGCCGGCATCTTGGTGTGAGCCGCGCTTCAGGCCGTGGAGGCCGCGGCGGGCAGGGGGGATTGCCAGAAGTGGTCGACTTCGGCGAGGAAGGCAGTCTTTTGCGAGGCGGGCAGGAACGACGCCTCGAAACTGTTGCGCGCCAGCTTGTGGCCATCGGCCGCGGTCAGCGGCAAGGCTTCGAAAGTGGCTTCCCAGTTCGCGTTCATATAGCCGCCGAAATAGGCGGGGTCGTCCGAATGCAGCGTGACCAGCACGCCGGCTTCCAGCAGGCGGTGCAGGGAGTGGTCGCGCAGGTCCGGGTAGACCTTGAGCTTCTGGTTGGACAGCGGGCATACCGTGAGCGCCACGCGCTCGCGGGCCAGCCGCTCCACCAGGGCCGGGTCGTCGATGGCGCGCACGCCGTGGTCGATGCGCTCCACCTTGAGGATGTCGAGCGCGTCGGTCACGTATTGCGCCGGGCCTTCCTCGCCGGCATGCGCCACCAGGTGCAGGCCGAGCTCGCGGGCGCGGGCAAACACGCGGGCGAACTTCTCCGGCGGGTTGCCCTGCTCGGAGGAATCCAGCCCGATGCCGACGAAGCGGTCGCGGTAAGGCAGCGCGGCTTCCAGCGTGGCGAAGGCGTCTTCCTCGGAGAGATGGCGCAGGAAGCAGAGGATCAGGCTGCTCGAAAAGTCGTACTGCGTGCGGGCCTGGGCGAGCGCGTCGGAAATGCCGTCGATCACTACATTGATCGGCACGCCGCGCTCGGTATGGGTCTGCGGGTCGAAGAAAATCTCGGCGTGGCGCACGTTATCGGCGACGGCGCGTTGCACGTAGGCCATCGTCATGTCGAAGAAATCGTCCTCGGTCAGCAGCACGCTGGCGCCGGCGTAATAGATATCGAGGAAGGATTGCAGGTCGGTGAAGGCGTAGGCCTCGCGCAGGGCTTCCACGCTGGCGTACGGCAACTTGACCTTGTTGTGCTGGGCCAGCCGGAAGATCAGCTCCGGCTCGAGCGTGCCTTCAATGTGGACGTGCAGTTCCGCCTTGGGCGTCTGGCGGATACGGTCTGCGAGCGCGGCATCGAGCGTCATGGGGTTCCTTTTGCGGTCTTGGTTTGCGTCGAGCTCGTCGCTTTGCCGCCGCGGCTGGCGCTCAGCGCGCCCAGATGGGCGAGGCGCTGGTCGCGAACCTGCAGCAACTGGGCGACGATGGCAACCGCAATCATAGCCGGAGCCTTGTCCGTGATGCCGCAGACGCCCATTGGGCACGTCATTTCCGCAAAGCGGGAAGGGTCAATCCCGTGCTCCGCCATGCGGTGCTCGAAGCGCGCGCGCTTGGTCTTGGAACCGATCAGGCCGAAGTAGGCGAAGTCGTCACGCCGCAGGATGCGCTCGCACAGCGTCTGGTCCAGCGCGTGGCTGTGCGTCATCACCAGGAAGTAGCTGCCGGCCGGCGCGTGGTCGACCACGGATTCGGGGATGTCAGTGGCTTCCGGGGTGACGTTATCGGGCAGGCCGGCGGGGAACAAGGTATCGCGCTCATCCACCCAGTGCACCTGGCACGGCAGGTTGGCCAGCACCTTGACCAGCGCATGGCCCACGTGGCCGGCGCCGAACAGCACCACGTGCAGCTCGTCCGGCACCAGGGTGTCGGTCCAGCCGCCGTCTGCCTGCAAGGCTACCGAGGGCAGCAGCGCCGGCGCCGGGGCGTGTTGCACCGGGCCGGTGCGCGGCACCGTGCGCATCAGCGCGCGTCCGGTGCCGAACGCGGCCTGCACCGCGTCCAGCCACGGCAGGTCGGCTTCGCCCAGGACCTCGAAGGCGAGCAGCACCACGCCGCCGCAGCATTGCCCCAGCGCCGGGCCCAGCGGGATGCGCACGATCTGCCGCGTCGCGTCGCGCTCGGCCAGCATGGTGCGCGCGATCTCCATGCCGCGCCATTCGAGATGGCCGCCGCCGATGGTGCCAACCAGTTCGTCGGCGGTCACCAGCATGCGCACGCCCGCCTCGCGCGGGGCGGAGCCTTTCACCTCGGCGATGGTGACCATCGCCACCGGCACGCCCGCGCGCACCCAGCGGGTGGCGTCGGCGAAGCGGAAGGGTTTGAGGGGTGCGTCCTGCATGGTGATGCCTTTTTAGGTTGATGCTCTGGGTGAAGCGTTATCTCTGTCGATACTTCGTTGCGGTCTTCAGCGAAGATGGCCTGTGGGAGCCGGCGGGCGCATCTGCACGGCGCTGTCTCCTACTGCACCGCCCGCACCGCGTCCACCGCATCCAGGATTGCCTCGCTCGTCGCGGGCGCCACCAGCGGCGGGTTCACCTTGTAGTCCCCCACGCTGGCCACCGCGTCGCGGATCGCGAAGAACACCGAGAACGGCAGCAGCAGCGGCGGCTCGCCCACGGCCTTGGAACGATGGATGCTGTCTTCCGCGTTGTCGTTCTCGAACAGCCGCACGTGGAAGTCTTCCGGGCAGTCGTTGACGGTCGGGATCTTGTAGGTGGAGGGCGCATGCGTCATCAGCTTGCCGTCCTTGTTCCACCACAGTTCCTCGGTGGTCAGCCAGCCCATGCCCTGGATAAACCCACCCTCTACCTGGCCGATGTCGATGGCCGGGTTGAGCGAGCGGCCCGCGTCGTGCAGCACGTCGGCGCGCAGCAGGCGCCATTCGCCGGTGAGCGTGTCCACCAGCACTTCCKAGCACGCCGCGCCATAGGCGAAGTAATAGAACGGCCGCCCTTGCAGTTTCGATTGGTCCCAGTACAACTTGGGCGTGGTGTAGAAGCCATCGGACCACAGCTGCACCCGCGCCACATAGGCTTGCCGCGCCAGGTCGCTGAAGTCCAGGCGCAGTTCGCCCGCGACCACCAGGTCGTCGCCGAACTGCACGCTGTGCGCATCCACGCCAGCCTGGCGCGCGGCAAATGCGGCCAGGCGCTCGCGGATCTGCCGCGCGGCGTCCTGCGCGGCCTTGCCGTTCAGGTCGGAGCCGGTGGAGGCGGCCGTGGCCGAGGTGTTGGCTACCTTGCTGGTATCGGTCGCGGTCACGCGCACGCGTTCGAGCCGGATACCAAGCTCATGCGCCACCACCATCGCTACCTTGGTGTTCAGGCCCTGGCCCATCTCGGTGCCGCCGTGGTTCACCAGCACCGAGCCGTCGTTGTACACATGCACCAGCGCGCCGGCCTGGTTGAAGTGGGCCACGTTGAAGGAAATGCCGAACTTCACCGGGGTGATGGCGATGCCCTTCTTCAGCACCGGGCTGGTTGCGTTGTACGCGCGCGTGGCTTCGCGGCGCGCGCGGTAGGCGCTGGTTGCTTCGAGCTCGTCGAGCAGTTCGTGGATGACGTTGTCTTCCACGGTCTGGCCGTAAGGCGTGACGTTGCGCTCGGTCTTGCCGTACAGGTTGGCGCGGCGCACGTCGAGCGCATCGCGGCCCACGGTGCGTGCCACGTTGTCGAGGATGTACTCCATGGCAAAGGCACCCTGCGGGCCGCCAAAGCCGCGGAAGGCGGTGTTGCTCTGCGTGTTGGTCTTGCCGCAGTAACCGTCGATCTGCACGTTCGGCAGCCAGTAGGCGTTGTCGAAGTGGCAGATGGCGCGGGTCATCACCGGGCCGGACAGGTCGGCCGAGAAGCCGGCGCGCGAAACCATTTCCACCGACACGCCGTCGAGGCGGCCGTCGGCATCGTGGCCGACTTCGTAGTCGAAGACGAAGTCGTGGCGCTTGCCGGTGATCATCATGTCGTCATCGCGGTCCGGACGCAGCTTGACCGGGCACAGCAGTTTCCAGGCGGCCAGCGCGGCGCAGCAGGCGAACATCGCCGATTGCGATTCCTTGCCCCCGAAGCCGCCGCCCATGCGGCGGCACTCCACCAGCACCTGGTGCGCGTGCCAGCCCAGCATATGCGCCACCGCATGCTGCATTTCGGTGGGGTGCTGGGTCKAGCACCACACGTGCATGCCGTCGTTTTCCTTGGGCGCGGCGTAAGCGATCTGCCCTTCCAGGTAGAACTGCTCCTGGCCGCCCAGGCGGATGTTGCCCTTGTCCCGATGCACGGCGGCGGCGATATGGCTGGCCGGCTCGCCGCGCGTGAGGTGCATCGGCGGCAGCACGTAGCTGCCGGCCTGGTGCGCCGCCTCGGGCGACAGCACCGGCGCCAGGTCTTCATACTCGATCGCGCCCAGGCGCGCGGCGCGGCGCGCGGCATCGTGCGAGGTGGCCACCACCACGAAGATCGGCTGGCCGATGAACTGGACCAGGCCGTTGGCCAGGATCGGGTCGTCGTGGATGATCGGGCCGCATTCGTTGGCGGCGGGAATGTCCTCGGCGGTCAGCACCGCCACCACGCCCGGCGCGGCGCGCACCTTGTCGAGCGAGATCGACCTGACGCGGGCATGGGCGCGCGTGCTCATGCCCAGCGCGGCATGCAGCGTGCCTGCCAGTTCGGGGATGTCGTCGGTGTAGGTGGCCGTGCCGGCCACGTGCAGGTGGGCCGATTCGTGCGGGCGCGAGACGCCCACCTGCGGCGTCGAAATGGCGGTCCTGGCTTCGCTCGCGGTGTCGAGCAGGAAGGGTTCGGTTTGCTTGTTCATGCCGATCTCTCCTTACGCGGTAGCGGTGGCGATGGCCGCGCCCGCGCCAATGGCGCGGACATTGACKGCGGCGGCGGGCAGCGCGTCGGCGCGCGTTTCCAGCCAGAAGCGGTACAGCAGGTTGGCGGCGCCCCGGCTGCGGTACGCGGCGGTGGCGCGCATATCGGACAACGGGGTGAAATCCTGCGCCAGCGCGCTCATGGCGGCGCGGGCGGTGGCTTCCGTCCAGGGCTGGCCAAGCAGCGCGGCTTCGGCGTGCGCGCCGCGCTTGGGCGTGGCCGCCATGCCGCCAAAGGCCACGCGCGCATGCCGGATCGTGCCGTCCTCGATGGTCAGTGCAAAGGCGGCGCACACCGCGGAAATGTCCTCGTCGAAACGTTTCGACAATTTATAGGTGCGCATGTGCTGAGGGCCCGTCAGCGGCACGCGCAGCGCGGCGACGAACTCGCCTTCGGCCATGGCGGTCTTCTGGTAGGCCAGGTAGAGATCCTCCAGCGGCATGGCGCGGCGCACGTCTGCGCGCTGCAGCACCACTTCGGTGCCAAGCGCGATCAGCGCGGGCATGGAGTCGCCGATCGGCGAGCCGTTGGCGATATTGCCGCCCAGCGTGCCGGCATTGCGGATCGGCAGGGAAGCGAAACGCTTCCACAATTCCTCCAGCTCGGGATGGCCGTCGTTAAGCGCGGCGTAGGCGCGCTCCAGCGAGACCGCCGCGCCGATTTCCAGGGCGCCATCGATTTCGCGGATGCCGTTCAGGTCAGCCACCTGGCCCACGTACAGCAGGTTGCCCAGCTCGCGGAACTGCTTGGTCACCCACAGCCCCACGTCGGTGCTGCCGGCCAGGATGCGCACGCCGGGCTCGGCGGCCTTGATGGCGGCAAAGGCCGAGGCGGTGCGGGGCGCGTAGAAGTGCTGGCGTCCGGCGCTGTAGTGGAAGGTGTCGTCGCGCTGCAGCGCGCGCAGCGTGTCGGCGATCTGGCGCGGGTCCAGCTTGCTGGCCTGCGGCGCGGGCAGCGCCATCATGCGCTGGCCGGCTTCGATGATGGGGCGGTAGCCGGTGCAGCGGCACAGGTTGCCGGTCAGGGCATCGCAGATGGCCTCGCGCGCCGGGGCGCGGCCGGTGCCGGCGTCCTCGGACTTTTGCTGGTACAGCGCCCACAGCGACATCACGAAGCCGGGGGTGCAGAAACCGCACTGGGAGCCATGGCACTCCACCATCGCCTGCTGCACCGGGTGCAGCGCGCCGTCGGCCTGGCGCAGGTCTTCCACGGTGATCAGCGCGCGGCCGTCCAGGGTGGGCAGGAACTGGATGCAGGAGTTGACCGCCTTGAACTCGACCTGGCCGTTTTCGCCCAGTTCGCCCAGCACCACGGTGCATGCCCCGCAATCGCCTTCGGCGCAGCCCTCCTTGGTGCCCGTGCAGCGCGCGTCCTCGCGCAGGTACTGCAGCACGGTGCGGGTAACGGGGGCGTCTGCGACCTCCGTGACCTTGCCCCGGTGGTAAAAGCGGATGGTTTGCGTCTCCATGGTGTCTTCTCTCTTTGTGGATGGGGCCAAACATAGCACTGACGCCGATGATGCAATATTCGGCCCAGGTGATATGCCCCATCAAGCGGGGAGAGCGTTCAGGCGGCCGGCGAGGGCGGCGGCCACCGGATTTGACCAATGACGGGGTGCCTGACATACACTATGCGCCGTTCCCATTCCCCACGCCACCGGCCGCGAAGCGCGCCAGGCGCCCCCTCGCCATGCACGGACGCGACCATCTCGACACCTATTTGCTGCGGGTGCTGCACACCCTGCTCACCGAGCAGAGCGTGACCCGCACTGCGGTCCGCCTCGGCCAGTCGCAGCCTGCCATCAGCAATACGCTCAAGCGGCTAAGGGAAATCACGGGGGATGCCATCCTCGTGCGCGGCAAGAGCGGCATGGTGCCGACCGAACGCGGCCGCGAGCTGCTGCAGCTGGCCGAACAGAGCCTGGCGGCCATGGACCGCATCGCCCGGCCACCCCAGCATTTCGACCCGGCCACCACTACCCGTACCTTCCACCTGGGCGCGCCGGACTACCTGGACGCCTTCTTCTTGCCCAACATCGTCGAGCGCGTGCGCCGGCTGGCGCCCGGCGCCAAGCTGTTCGTGCACCCGATGACGTCATCGAGCGACTTCCTCGACAGCCTGGAACAAGGGCAACTCGACATCGTGGTCGGCAACTGGCTGTCGCCACCGGAACATCTGCATATTTCGCCGCTGTTCGACGACGAGGTGGTGTGCATGCTGGGGGCGCAGCATCCGCTGGCGCGCAAGGGGCTGACCCTCAAGCACTACCTGGAGATGCCGCACCTCGCGCCCGCGCCTTATGCCTCGATGCAGCGCAGCATGATCGACCAGGCGCTGGCCGAGCAGGGGTACAAGCGCAATATCCAGGTCACGTTGCCGTATTTCGGGCTGGTGCCGTATGTGTTGATGAAGACCGATATGGTGTTCACCACGGGGCGGCAGTTTGCCGCGCATTATGCGCAGTACCTGCCGCTGAAGATGGTGCCGTCGCCAGTGGCGTTTCCGCGGATGCGGTTTTATCAGCTGTGGCATGAGCGGTGTCATGCTGCGCCGGATGTGATGTGGATGCGTAGGATGATTGCGGAGGTGGCGGGGGAGTTGCCGGTTTTGCCGGTTTTGGGGAGGGTGGGGGAGGAGTGATTATTGGGGGAGGGGCAAGGGTAGAACCGTTGGCTCTTGTTGCCTTGGTTGGGTTTTCTTTGTGCGGCGTTGGTTTTTGGACCCAAGGGCCATACGACATCCCCCTGCGGGGGCTGCGGGCCTGTCAGAAATTTTGTGTTTAGGGCATAACATGTCGCCAAGGAGCATGTATGCCACGCAAGACGAAGACCAGCCAAGCCGCAGACCGTGAACTGCCGGCCATTCCCGAAGACCTGATCGCCCATTTCGTTAAGGGTCCCATGACC
>NZ_JBFTSF010000146.1:0-16551 GCF_056399905.1 Cupriavidus sp. 01L46 | reverse complement strand
GGTCTGCAACGTGCACTGGCAAAGCGATGCAACGCAGGGCCGCATCATGGGCGCAGCTACCGTGGCGCGGCTGCATGCAGACCCCACCTTCCTCGCAGATCTTGCGGCAGCCAAAGCGGAGGTGGCAGAAACCCGTGCCAAGGGACTGCGGCCGACTGGCGACTGCCGCGCCGAAAGCGAGGCACTGGCGATCAAATAGCGGGAGACGCCTGGCCGGCGCGATGCCGGCCAGGCGCTTGCGCCGTGCTCAGCCCCGCCCGACGAAGGGCATCTTGGTGGCCATCACGGTCATGAACTGCACATTGGCATCCAGCGGCAGGTTGGCCATGTGCACCACCGAGCTGGCTACATGCGCCACGTCCATCAGCGGCTCCGGCGCGATCTCGCCGTTGGCTTGCGGCACGCCGCGCGCCATGCGCGAGGCCATGTCGGTGGCGGCGTTGCCGATATCGATCTGCCCGCAGGCGATGTCAAAGGCGCGGCCATCCAGCGAGAGGCTCTTGGTCAGCCCGGTAATGGCGTGCTTGGTGGCCGTGTACGGCACCGTGTTGGGACGCGGCGCGTGCGCCGAGATCGAGCCGTTGTTGATGATGCGGCCGCCACGCGGGCTCTGCGACTTCATCAGCGCGAAGGCCGCGCGCGAGCACAGGAACACGCCCGTCAGGTTGGTGTCCAGCACGGCCTTCCATTGCGCAACAGAGAGTTCATCGATCGACACCGCTGGCGCATTGATGCCGGCGTTATTGAACAGCACATCGAGCCGGCCGAAATGGTCGCGAACCTGGGCAAAGAGCCGCTCCACCGAATCCGGATCGCTGACGTCGCATTGCACCGCCAGCGCCGTATAACCCTCGGCCGTGGCTTGCACGGCCAGCGCCTCTAGCGGTGCGGCGGTACGCCCGGCAAACACCACCCGATAGCCTGCCACGAGCAGCGCCTGCGCCACCGCCTTGCCGATGCCGCGGGCCGCACCCGTTACCAGCGCAACCTTGCCTTGCTCACTCATGCTGTCTTCTCCGGACTGGATTGTTGAATGGATCGTGAATCGTGAATCGGGAAACGAATGCCTGGATGCCTGGATGCCTGGATGCCCGGATGCCTGAATRCCTACTTGACCGGAATCGGCGTGGCAGCAGCCACCGGCAYGGCGGTCACGCTATTCTGCGGGCTGCCGGACACGATGCGGTCCGAGTAGGTCAGGTAGACCAGGGTATTGCGCTTGCGGTCGACCGTGCGCACCACGTGCAGGGTCTTGAACAGGATCGACATGCGCTCGGAAAACACATTGTCCTGCTGGCGCAGCGGCCCCTTGAACGTGATCGGGCCTACCTGGCGGCAGGCAATGGAGCTTTCCGGCGGGTCTTCGGCCATGCCCAGCGAACCCTTGATGCCTCCGGTGCGGGCACGCGACACGTAGCAGGTCACGCCTTCGACCTGCGGATCGTCATAGGCTTCGATCACGACCTTGTCGGAGCCGGTCATGCGGAAATTGGTGCTCACGCTGCCGATTTCCTCGGCATGCACGGCCGGCGCCAGCAGCGCCAACGCCGCCAGAAGACCGCTCAGGGGCCAAAACGGCCCACGGGAAACGCGATGGGAACGCCCGGATTGCATGGCCGTGCCCCCCACCTCAGGACACCGTGCCGGTGATTTCATCGTGCCGTTTTTCCATTTCCTGGCGCAGCTGGCGGCGCAGCTGGGCTGCGGCAAAGCGCTGTCGCTCGACTTCGTCGCGGGGCACCAGCGGCGGCACTTCGGCAGGTGCGCCGCTGTCGTCCACCGCGACCATGGTGAAGTAGCAGCTGTTGGTATGGCGAACCAGCTTGCTGCGGATATTCTCCGTGATCACCTTGATGCCGATTTCCATGGAGCTGCGGCCGGTGAAGTTGACTGCCGCCAGGAACGTCACCAGCTCACCMACGTGGATGGGCTGGCGAAACACCACCTGGTCGACMGACAGCGTGACCACATAGCGCCCGGCATAGCGGCTGGCACAGGCGTAGGCCACCATGTCGAGGTACTTGAGGATGGTGCCGCCGTGCACATTGCCGGAGAAATTGGCCATGTCCGGCGTCATCAGCACGGTCATGGAAAGCTGGTGGGACAGGTCATTCATGATGAAAATCCGGAATCTGGAAGCGGCCGGGCCGACCCGCGGCGCAGGTCGAAAGGCTGGCGCCGACGATCGGCAGTTTAACCCGGAACGATCGTCCTGCCTTACCCCCGAGAACGTCAAAAAGCACCCGGGCACCAATAAAAAAGCGGCCCAACGGGCCGCCTTCTCATTAGCGCCTGGGGCGCGGACTACTTATTTCTTCTTGTTCACAGCGTCCTTGAACCCTTGGCCGGCAGAGAACTTGACCGTCTTGGCGGCCGGAATCTTGATGGTCTCGCCAGTACGCGGATTGCGTCCGGTACGTGCGGCGCGCTTGCCGGAGCTGAAGCTGCCGAAGCCCACCAGCGTTACCGAATCACCCTTGGCAACCGCCTTCTTAATGTTGTCCAGAGCGGCATTCAGCGCGCGCTCTGCTGCAGCATTGCTCAGTTCCGCGTCAGCGGCGATGGCAGATACCAGTTCACCTTTATTCATGGCTGATTTCCCTTGTTGGTCGTCTTGATCGGAGTGTCTGCCACGCGGCAAATTACCGATCGGCGCAGTCTAATCCGCGCTTTACGCATTGGGCAATCCCCAGTGGCACCAATGCAACGAAAAAAGCCGCAAATCCTTGAGTCAAGCGCCTTTGCGGGGAATTTACCCCTCCTTTTCCGTGCTTTCAAATGCGGCCGGCGAGAGTAGTGGTCATTCGAACGCTGGTACGTGATGACAGGCATCGCTTGACAAGCTCAGGCCATCGCTGTGCGCGCCTTGTTGCCGCCGAACCCACCCAGGCGGCTTGGTCGGCAGCATCCCAATGGCTTTGGATGGACGCGCCAGAAAGAACCCATCATGGTGCATATAACCGGTGGGTGCGCGCCCCAAATCGGGGCATTGCCTCATTTTGGCRCAGACGCCGCGTGCCATGCATCCCCGGCGCATGACATTCKGTTTCCGGTGATGGCTTCGCAATCCGTGCGGCACCCACGTCGAGCGCGACAAATCGGTGCAAATTCCACCAACACGGTGYAGATCCCTGTCTCCGATGCCCCAGACTGGTACGCTTTTTGCGTACGTGTGCTCCCATTTTGCGCATTGAGGATTGTATGGACAAATGGAAGAGCGGCACCGATGCCCTGTTCATCTTGCTGGGGGCGATCATGGTGCTCGCCATGCACGCGGGCTTTGCGTTCCTGGAGCTGGGCACGGTGCGCAAGAAGAACCAGGTCAACGCACTGGTCAAGATATTGGTGGATTTTGCGGTTTCCACGATCGCCTATTTCTTTATTGGCTACACCRTGGCCTATGGGGTCGAGTTCTTCACCAGCGCCCATGCACTGGCGGAAAGAAGCGGCTACGAGCTGGTGAAGTTCTTCTTCCTGGCAACGTTTGCCGCCGCCATACCGGCGATTATTTCTGGCGGCATTGCCGAGCGCTCGCGCTTCAATCCGCAACTGGTGGCCACCTTCGTGCTGGTGGGCCTGGTCTATCCCTTCTTCGAGGGCATCGTCTGGAACAACCGCTTTGGCGTGCAGGACTGGATCGCCTCGGTCGCGGGCGCGCCGTTCCACGACTTCGCCGGCTCCGTCGTGGTCCATGCCATGGGCGGCTGGATCGCGCTTCCCGCCATATTGCTGCTGGGCGCGCGCCGCGGCCGCTACCAGAAAGACGGCCGCATCAGCGCGCACCCGCCCTCGAACATCCCGTTCCTGGCGCTGGGCGCATGGGTGCTGGCGGTAGGCTGGTTCGGTTTCAATGTCATGAGCGCGCAAACCGTCGACAAGATCAGCGGGCTGGTGGCCATCAACTCCCTGATGGCCATGGCCGGCGGCACGCTGGCCGCCTGGGCGGCCGGCCGCAACGACCCCGGCTTTGCCTACAACGGCCCGCTGGCCGGGCTGGTGGCGGTCTGCGCCGGATCCGACCTGATGCACCCGTTGGGCGCGCTGGTCACGGGCGCCATCGCCGGTGCGCTGTTCGTCTACCTGTTCACGCTGGCCCAGAACAAGTGGCATATCGATGATGTGCTGGGCGTCTGGCCGCTGCACGGGCTGTGCGGCGCGTGGGGCGGCATTGCCGCCGGCATCTTTGGCAGCCAGGCACTCGGTGGCATTGGCGGCGTTTCGCTCGGCGCGCAGTGCCTCGGCACCCTCCTTGGCATCGTGATCGCCCTGGTGGGTGGCACCGTGGTTTACGGCACGCTCAAGAAAGTCGTGGGCATCCGGCTTGACGCTGAATCGGAATACAACGGCGCGGACCTGTCGCTGCATCGCATCTCCGCCACGCCGGAGCGCGAAACCAACTGGTAAGGCACGGCGCAAAGGGAATTGCGCCCCTGCGCCCCTGCGCCCTTGCGCCCCACCGCCCCTTCTCCTGCGACCCATGGCCGCGAGTGGCGCCCTGCGCCCTTTGCGGCCATTTTGTGCTTGAACTTCCGCTCGCCGCGTAGCAATAATGCGTTGCCCACTTTCGCGCCCCGCCGCCGATGCGCCCGGGCATCCGCTGCATGATGTTCGTTGCCTGTGTACCTGCCGAGCCAGCAAGGGAGAAACGCGATGGATGCCACAACGCTGCAGAAGTATCAGGATGTGGTTGTCGCCTATGCGACGGAAGTCGGGTTCAAGGTTCTCGCCGCCCTCGTCTTCTGGGTGATTGGCCGGTGGCTGATCCATGTCGTGGTACGCATGGTGCAGGGGTCCCTGACCAAGCAAAAGGTCGACCCGACCCTGCTGCGCTATGTCGGCTCCATCGTCACGGTGACCCTGAATGTCGTGCTGATCATCGGGATCCTGGGTTACTTCGGCATCCAGACCACCAGCTTTGCCGCGCTGATCGCGGCGGCCGGCATCGCCATCGGCATGGCGTGGTCGGGGCTGATGTCCAATTTCGCGGCAGGCGCCTTCCTGGTGGTGCTGCGGCCCTTCAAGGTCGGGGATTTCGTCACGGCAGGCGGGACCACCGGCACCGTCAGGGAGATCGGCCTGTTTGCCACCACGCTGGACACGCCCGACAATGTCCTCACCGTGGTCGGCAACAGCAAAATCTTTGCGGACACCATCCAGAACTTCAGCGCCAACCCGTACCGCCGGGTCGAGCTCAAGGCCCAGTTGGCCGGCAGCACGGACGTGGCGGCGGCCGCCACCCTGCTCAAGGCGCGGCTGGCCGCGCTGCCCAACGTTCTGGCCGAGCCGCCGCCGGACGTGGAGATTCTCGAGTTCACCCTGGTGGGTCCGGTGCTTGCGGTACGTCCGCACTGCCATACCGACCATTACTGGCAGGTGTATTTCGATAGCAACCGCGTGATCCGCGAGAGCTTTGGCGAGGCCGGCTTCGCCGCGCCAATGCCAGCCCAACTGGTGGTGCTGCAAAACGCCGCGGCCGCTTAACCGTGTATCGATGGGATGGCGCGGCCAAACTGAGCCAGGCCGCCCCGCTACCGCTGCAGCATCGGCGCCCGGATCATCCGGCGCCGCGCACCGTCGCGCCTGAACGGCCGAAGGCCCGCATCAGCACAGCGCCGCTACCGCAAACGCCCATGACCACCGCCAGCGGCAGCGCGCTGCCGTCCCGCCAGAAGCTGACGGCGGCGCCGGCCAGGGTGCCCAGGGAGAATTGCAGCGTTCCCATCAATGCGGAGGCCGTGCCGGCACGATGGCCCTGCCGGTCCATGGCCAGTGCCGAGGCGTTCGGCAGGATACAGCCAAGGCTGGCGATAAACACAAAGAAGCCCGTCAGCAGCACCGGCAGCGGCGCCAGGCCGGCGAGTACAGCCGCGGCCAAGACTAGGCCGGCCAGGCACGGCGCAAGCAGCGCGCCGCGCAGGACATGGTCCAGCGTGCGGTTGCGCACCAGGCGCGCATTGAGCTGGGACATGCCGATCAGGCCCAATGCGTTGGCGCCGAACACGAAGCCGTAATGGGAGGGATCGATGCCATGCAACTCGATCAGCACGAACGGCGAGCCCGCAATATAGGCAAACATGCCCGCCTGCGCGCAGCCGGCCGACAGCGAATAGCCGACGAAACCCCGATCTCGCAGCAACTCGCCGTAATTCGAGAGCACGCGGCCCAGCCGCAGCGGCATGGCGCTGGCGTGGTCGAGCGATTCCTCCATGTAGCGGTGGACCACCCACAGGATCAGCAGGCTCGCACCGCACAACAGCCAGAAGATGGCACGCCAGCCGAATGCTGCCAGCACGGCGCCCCCGATGATGGGCRCCAGGATCGGCGCCAGGCCCATCACCAGCATCAGCGAGGAGAAGGCGCGCGCGGATTCATGGGCCTCCAGCCGGTCGCGAATGACGGCGCGCGCCATCACCATGCCCGCGCAGCCGCCCAGCGCCTGCAGGAAACGCCACAGCATCAGCGCATCGACGTCACGCGCGAGCGCGCACCCGGCTGCGGCCAGCGCATAGGCCAGCAGGCCGACATACAGCGGCGGCTTGCGGCCAAAGCGGTCGCTGATCGGGCCATAGAATGCCTGCCCCACCGCCAACCCGACCAGGAACGTCCCCAACGTGAGCTGCACGCGGCCGATATCGACCCCGAGATCCCCGGCCAGCGCCGGAAAACTCGGCAGGTACATGTCAATGGAAAGCGGCGCCAGTGCGGTAAGCGAAGCGCATACCAGGAGCCAAAGCGGAAAGCGCCCGGATTGCGGGGCGCGGGTGGAGCGGGTCATCGAAACATCCTGTGGAACAACCAGGCCGCCGGTACGGCCAGCTGCGCCCGATGCGTCAACGGGCTAACGGCGTAGCGGCACGGGAGCGGCTAAAGACGTAATTGTTGCATAGCGTAACAAGCCGCGCACTCGGCACGCCGCGCGGCGATGATGCAGGCGCACGTCCGACCGGACGCGTGCAACTGTGATGACGGGCCTGACGATACCGCGGCATTGCGGCGATTTCGGGCCTCGCTTCGCCGCGGAGTGGAGGAGTGCGTGGCTTTCAACGGCAGCGACGCCAAGGGTACAATGCCAGCCTGTCGGCCGCCTGGGGCGGACGATCACGCAGCCCGACGCACCGCGGGAACCCACCCGATGGTGCGGTTCCCGGCAACGTTTTCCTGCATGAGAACAAGATACAAACTGCTTTCTGTCTTTTTTGCCCTGGCCGCCGGCGCGGCTAGTTTGCCGTGGGCGCAGCGCGCGCATGCGGCACCGGCTCCAGCMAGGGCCGCGGCCTCCGCGCCTGCCCCCGTGGTGGTGGACGAGGCCGATGCGCTGGCGCAAATGCTCAAGGGCGCTGCCACGGGCCAGAATACCGGCGCGGCGGGCGTGCCTGAATTGCTGCGCAATACCGCCCGTCCCGACAACATATTGTCGCGCGCTTGCCGCCAGCTCAATGACGCCCTGCCTATCGAGATCGATGGCGAGACGCGCTTGCGCCGCTGCCAGTCGGTCCCTGGCAAACATATCCTGTTCCAGCTGGAGCTGACCAAGTACCGAGGCCCCATGCTGGACCTCGCCAGCTTCGAGCTCAGCTACGCCGCGCCGCTGCAGCGCAATATCTGCGCGAACCGGGACGTTGAAATCCTGACCAAGCTGGGCATCAGCATGATGTTCCGCTACATGACGCGCAACGAGCGCGGCGAGCGTCGCGTTGGCGACGTCTACATCAACGCGCCCATCTGCTCCTCGGCACTGCGCTAGACCCTGCCAACCCCATCTGGCATGCCTGCCGGGATGCCGGGCCTTGCCTCCGGGAGCTGGTGCGCCAGCTCCCGGGCATAGCTCAGGCGAGCCTTGGACGCAAGGGCACCACGTTGGCAGCGCGCCGGGGCAGCACACGGGTTTCTTTCCATCGCGCATGCGCCAGCGGTGAGCCCCATACCAGTCCATGCAACTGGGCGAGCGCAAAGGGATCGCCCAGCAACAGGTGTTTCTCGGCAGCCGACAGCGCGTCCGGGCCGGCGGTGAGCGCCTTTTGCACCAGCGCGGCGTGCTCCGCTCGCGTAGCCTGTGGCTGCACCATGCGCGACGAGCCGGTCGCGCACATCAGCGCATTGGTCACCGGGTCGACCACGGCATCGATAAATGCCGGCGGCTCTCCCGCTGCCTCCACGTGCTTCTGCATGGCCACCATCTCGCGCGGGGGCGTGGCCTCCTCCGGCGTCACGAACAACCTGGCTCCGCGCAGCGCGCGGCCCAGCGAGACCCGCGACAGCCAGACCGACAGCGGAATCGAGCATACCAGCGAGCCCACGATCGGCAGCAGCCACCAGACGAAATTCGGGTCCAGCCACAGCACCAGCCCGCCCCAGGCCAGGCCCAGCAAGGTGTGCATGCCGTGGCGGCGGAACGCTTCGCCCCAGGTGGTCTGCGCATCTTCACGCGGCGGCGACTTCCACGTAATGCCCCAGCCGCTATAGGCCGCCACCACGAACTTGGTGTGAAACAGCATGCGGACCGGGGCCAGCAAGGCCGACATCACGACTTCGATCAACATCGACAGCACCAGGCGCACTGGCCCGCCATAGTTGCGCGAGTCCTTCATCAGCAGCACCACGCTGGYGATCTTGGGCAGGAACAACAGCGTGGCGGTCGCCGAGAACAGCGCCAGCGCCTTCTCGGGATGCCATTCCGGCCAGGTCGGGAACAGCTGGTAGGGCTGCGTGAAGTACTCCGGCGGCACCAGCGCGTGCTTGGCCAGCATGAGGGTGGACAACACCAGGAACAGGAACCACAGCGGCGCCGACAGATAAGCCATCACACCGGTGAGGAACACCGCACGGTGCACAGCGTGAAAGCCCTGCTTCATCCACAGGCGGAAGTTCATCAGGTTGCCCTGGCACCAGCGGCGATCGCGCTTGACCTCATCGAGCAGGTTCGGCGGGAGCTCCTCATAGGAGCCCTCCAGGTCATAGGCAATCCACACGCCCCACCCGGCCCTGCGCATCAAGGCGGCCTCGACGAAATCGTGCGAGAGGATTTCTCCTGCCAGCGGGCCCTTGCCGGGCAACGGCGCCAGCGCGCAATGCTCCATGAACGGCTGGATGCGGATGATGGCGTTGTGGCCCCAGTAGTGCGATTCGCCGAGCTGCCAATAATGCAGGCCAGCGGTAAACAGCGGCCCGTACACGCGCGTGGAAAACTGCTGCACGCGCGCATACATGGTCTCGCGGCCCACGGCCAGCGGCGCGGTCTGGATGATGCCGGCCCCCGGATTGCCTTCCATCAGCTTGACCAGCGTGGTCAGGCATTCGCCGCTCATCACGCTATCTGCGTCCAGCACCACCATGTAGCGGTAGGCGCTGCCCCAGCGGCGGCAGAAGTCCGCCACGTTACCGGTCTTGCGCTTCACGCGGTGTCGGCGCCAGCGGTAGAAGATTCGGCCAAAGCCGTTGACCGCGCGGCAGGTTTCCATCCACGCATCGGTCTCGGCGGTACGCAGGTCCGGGTTGCCGCTGTCGGACAGCACGAAGAAATCGAAGCGTGCCAGCTCGCCGGTGCGCTCCATCGACTCGTAGGTCGCGCGCAGCCCGGCAAATACCCGGGTCACGTCCTCGTTGCAGATCGGCATGATGACCGCCGTGCGCGCCTCCTCCGCAATCGGCCCATCCACTGCGGCCGAGCGCGAGATCAGATGACGGTCGCCGCCTTTGGCCAGCACCAGGAAACCCATCATGGCGGTCCAGAACCCGGCCGACACCCACGAAAACAGGATGGCGAAGAGCGCCAGCACGGCGATCTCGAGCGGATCGGTGCCGTGATAAGGCAGCACCTTGGTCATGAAGTACGTAGCCAGCGCAGTTTGCCCGGCTACCAGGCCAAGCAGCACCCATCGGCGGTGCTTGCCCGCCGGGTGCCATTTGCCCTCGGCATCGGGACCGTCATGCAGCGTGTCCCAGGTTTCCGGCACCGGCGGGCGGCCCAGCATGCGCCTGCCCAGGTTGCGCAGGAACCCGCTGACGATGTGCGGAGGCCATGCCCGCGGCACCATGGAAGCGCGTTTGGGTTCGGGGCCGGTGTCGATATGCACCGTGCCGTCCGCACGACGCTGCACCAGCGGCTCGCCCGACGCCAGCGGTGCGCCATAGGCAAGATTGAGGCGGCGCCCCACCGAGCCGTAGGACGGACCCGCTGGCGATGGCTCGCCGTCTTTGGCCGCGAGTGCGCGCTGCAGAAGATGGATGGCCGACTCAGTGTCGGCGGCGTCGCTGCCAGCGGCGTTGTTAAGCAGATCGCGACGCTGGTCGGGCGAGACAGGAACGCGATCGAGATAGCGCTCGCATGCCGCCGCCGGAGCGGCGCGCGGCTTCAGCCTGGGGGTAAGATGTAGCTCCACGTCTCGGATAGGGTTGTATTGCCGTTGCGAAGATAGCCGCGCAATTCGACCGGTTTGTTCTCGTCCTTGCGGCGCACGACCATGGTCATGCGCCAGCCGCCGGTGGCCGCATTGCGTTGCGTCGAAGTGTTCAGCAGCTCCCCGTTGCTGTCGGCCGAGATCACCGGATCGATCCGGGTATCGGCGGCCAGTTTCTTGAAGGCCGGGCCTTCAAAATCCACCACCAGCGAAAAACTGGTGTCGTCCTGCTTGCGGCTGAGGCCCTGGCCACGCCGCGTTTGTGTCACCCACGACAGCGGCGGCAGTTTGTCGCCGTCCTTCTGCCACAGCAGCCGATACTCGAAATCGAAAGGTTGCTTGGGCTTGGGCGGAGTGTCAGGCACCCAGTACGCCACGATGTTGTCGTTGGTCTCGTCCGGGGTCGGAATCTGCACCAGCTCGACCCGGCCCGAGCCCCAGTTTCCCTTGGGCTCCACCCAGGCGCTCGGCCGACGCTCATACCACGCGCCAATTTCCTGGTAGCTGCTGAAATTACGATCCCGCTGCATCAGGCCAAATCCTTGCGGATTGGTCGCGGCAAACGAGGTCACCAGCAGGCGCTTGGGATTGCTCAGCGGCCGCCACAGCCACTCACCCGTGCCGAGCTGCACCGAGAGGCCATCGGAGTCATGCACCTCGGGCCGATAGTCCGGCACCGAAGAAGGTTGGTTCTCGCCAAAGAGATACATGCTGGTCAGCGGTGCCAGGCCAAGCTTGGTGACGTTCTCCCGCATGAACAGGCGCGACTTCACCTCCATGACCGTCTCCGTGCCCGGCCGGATCACGATCCGGTACGCCCCGCTCACGCGGCGCGAGTCCATCAGCGCATAGATGGTCAGTTGCTTGTCCGCCGGCGATGGCCGCTCGATCCAGTACTCCACGAAGCGCGGGAATTCTTCGCCGGAATTGAGTCCGGTATCCACGGCCAGGCCCCGCGCCGACAATCCATACCACTGGTCCTTGCCCAACGCGCGGAAATAGCTGGCGCCCAGGAAAGAAACGACTTCGTCCTTGCCCTTGGTGCTGTTGAGCGGATAGAGCACGCGGAAGCCGG
The DNA here is from genome assembly GCF_056399905.1 of Cupriavidus sp. 01L46. Lineage (NCBI taxonomy): Bacteria > Pseudomonadati > Pseudomonadota > Betaproteobacteria > Burkholderiales > Burkholderiaceae > Cupriavidus > Cupriavidus sp. 01L46. Next base: position 5,079 of record NZ_JBFTSF010000146.1, on the reverse strand, counting down.
CGAAGCCAAGCGTCTTGAGCTTGCTGGTATCGACCTTGTGCGGCCCATAGTTGAACGCGGACGGGTCGAAGCGGATCTCGCGGGCGCTCCCGCTCACCACTTCATTGATACGCACCGGCTGGTCAAACACCATGCCTTCGTGAAAGAAGGAGAGCTCGAACGGCAGCTTGGCATTGCGCCACTGATATCGCTCAGGCTTGTATTCGATCTCGCGGTAGCGCTCGTACGGCAGCTCGCGCAGCTCACGTGGCAGATTCTGCGCGGGTGCTTTGTAAGGACTTGCGGCAAGCTGGCGCGCACGCGCCGCCACAGTGTCGAAGTCGAACGCGTGCGCCGCCACGGCGCACAGTGCCAGCATGCCGCCGCACAACCACCTGCCCAGGCGCAGTGTGCGTGTGTTCACAGGTGCCACTGCACGGCGCTGGATGAATTCGACGGTCGGCACGGTAACGGTTTCGGACATGAATGCCAGTGACGGGCGTAGTTGGACGGTTGGGATCGATCTAGCACCGCTGCAAAAGGCGGGCCACCATGCGAGCGGGATGACTGAGGCAACGGCGGGAAGCCGGCCAGCGCGTACCCGGGGGAAACTGTAGGGGGATCTCGCTGCGCATCGCTTTTGACTGGGTGCTGAACTTGTGCCTGGATGTATCAGGGCATATCCGACTTGCTGCGATGCGCAATAAGACCTTAACAACTCGAGACTCAGAAGTCACGTTTCGATCACGCAACGTTTGCAACAATTTGAAACCCCAGCCATCCGAACGCCGCTTTGCGCGCGCCGCTCAAGCCCAGGCATCACATTGGGCAACCCGTCGAATCATCGCTTGGTGCCTCGCAGGGCACGTCCGCAGCCTAGTCATTGCTTCAATGACTTGCGCTGCGGCGGCGCCACGCAGCGGGGCGCAACGCGAACATCGCCCCCCGCCCTCAGAGCGCTGCGCCGTGTGTCCCACATAGGGGCAGCCCCCTGAATCTGCAACGCTAGATTACGGATCGCATGCCGTCAACGTGCGTGGCGAGCACGTGCGCAGCACTAGAACGGCGCATACCGCACCCGCAAAAATCGTGCACTGCACTGGAATCATGCGAACAGGTTTGCCGCGACCAAAAAAAAGAGAGGCCGTAGCCTCTCGATCGGGTTCCGCCTCGATGCCAGCCCCCCGGATGGCGCATGGCGCCGCTGGGCATCGGTACCTGGGAGCGCGGCAGCGCGCGCTTCACGCGCAACGCGGCACTCACAGGCGGCGTGGCGAACTAGCTCGGCAGCCAGCGCGCACCGGCGCGCCGCTGCCCGTCGCCTTTCACTAGCGGCGCTCAGGCGCCTTTATTCATCATCTTCTCGGCATCGGGCGGTGCGTGGTTTTTCTTTTTCTTGGCCGGCTTCTTCGTCATCTTGCCGGAGCTTGACGCCGCAGGCTTGTCGCCGGCCGCGGGCGCGGCAGGCGCCGACGCCTGGGCATAAGCGCCGGCTCCAAACATGGCCAGCGTCAACATCACGATCCACTTCTTCATTTCAGCCTCCTGGTCGCCGTAAAGAGAAGCCTGCCTGCGGCCCTTGGTGGCGCTAGGCACCTGCGCTTCGTGACTACCAAAACGAAGTCGGGAACGAATGGGTTGACGTGTCGGCCCGCCTATCGACACTGCAGCGCAGCATCCAGCCTGGCCGCACGTGCCGGCGCTGGCATCAAGGACACAAGCGGCTGAGCAGCTCGCCGGGAACAGTGCCTGCGCTGGCAGGCTGCGGCATGCCCGCGTGAGGGGCGCTGATGGTGTAAAGGGACTCGCCGCGCGCATAACGCTTGGCGTAGAGCGTCTGCTCCACCACCGCATACATGGACGTAGCGCAATTGAACACCATGCGCTTGAGCGAGGAGCGGATCGGCTCGCCGCTGGTGGTGCGGATCACCCCGGCCGGCGCGTTGCGCATGACTGCGACACCCACCTCGGGACCACGGCGGCGTACCGAAGTCTTGTCGAAGTAAGAGATCACCCCGTTGGCGCCCGTCAGGGGCAGCCAGCGCTGCGGGTCTGGCGCCGAAGAATCGGACGCGGCCGGCACGGCGCAGCCTTCACGCGGCGTGGAACGGAAGCCAGCCCCCCCGCTGGGAGCCTGGCAATCTAATAAACCCGCCGTGGCAGCGGGGCGAACCGTAGCAGCAGGCTCGGCATACGCGGCAAGACAGACACTGCTGCCAACCAGCACGGCGGCAGCGAGGAAAAAGGCGCGCAAGGACATGGACGGACCCTCGTGTAGACCAAAAAAACAACGCGCATTGTCGCACACCATGCTGCGCCATCTGTTCAGCGCGCGCGCCGGGCTGCCCGTCGATGTTGAAAAGTGGAAGGCTGATCGCGGCGTTCGGGCCAGATGAATCCGGACCCGCGGTCAAACCCGCGTCCGGGTCAAGGCCGTCGGCTACCGCGACAGCGCCTCGAGTGCATGGCGCGAAGCCTCATCGGCCGGGAAAAAACACTCGATGCGCATCTCCTGCAGGGTAACGTCCTGCGGAATGCCCAGCGTGGTCAGCGTCGAGAACAGCGTGGCGCGAAAACCATTGGCGGCCAGCGCCACAGGCAGCATTGGAGGCGGCGTACGCTCGACCGCGTCGTCGTCGAACAGCGGGACGCCGGCCGGCCCGACCATATCGGGATGCCAGTGCGCAATGCGGTGGAAKATCTCCCGCGCGGTCTGGTCCTGCGCCTGCGTCTGCAACTCCTGCCACACGCGCCGCAGCAGGTAGCGCCCAACCTGGCGCGCGTTGTCGATAACCGGCCACAGGCCGTCCGGATTGAAGACGGTCAGCATCAGGTTGATACGCCCGCCGCCCTCCTCCAGCGTGGACGGTGCGCGCCCACCCAGCAGCACGCCAATCATGTTGCGGTATGCCTGGTTGGCGTCGAGCATATTCCAGAATCGGTCCAGCACCACCGCGGGATAAGGCTCTTGCTTGGACAGGATGAGCGCCACGGCCTGCTGCACCATCTGCAGCGCGGGCGCGGCCAGGCCGTGCTCGGTGTAGGCCGGCGCGAAGCCACCAGCCAGGAGCAGGCGGTTGCGCTGGCGCAGCGGCACGCCAAGGCGGTCCGCCAGCGACAGCACCATTTCGCGGCTGGGCCGGGCGCGGCCGGACTCAAGGAAACTGATATGCCGCTGCGATACCCCGGCGGCCAGCGACAGCGCAAGCTGGCTATAGCCGCGCCTGCCGCGCCAGTAACGCAGCAGGCCGGGGAAATCGAGCGCGGTTTCGGAGCTGGGGGTCAGGGTATCCATGACGGCATTACAGCACGGCGAAGGCCGTCTGGCGATTACCCCGGAGGTAATCGCCTGGCCCGCACCCATGCGGCAATGCGACACCAAGCTTGGCTGAAATGCGGTCGTGGACGCCGCGCACGCTGCCCCTATGCCACCCGCCCGCGTGTTTCGCTCAGCGCGGCACCCAACCCGTATTTCCGGATCTTCTGGTACAGGGTGCTCTTCGCAATGCCGAGCCGCGAAGCGGTCCTGGTCAGGTTGCCGCCGCTGTACGCCAGGGCCTTGCGGATGGATTCCGATTCGGCCATCTCCAGTGAGCAAACCGTCTCGGGCAAATTGCCGGCAATGTCCTTTGGCCGGCTGGCGCCGCGCGGGGTCCCCACCGGTGTGTGACCAGGGCCGGGATGTCGTCCTTGCGCTCGCGCAAGGCGGGTATCGCGATATTGGTCACGGCGATGCGGTAGAACAGGTCCATGCGGAATTTCCCCGCGGCCACGTCGTCACGCAGGTTCCGGTGGGTGGCGGCGACCAGGCGAAAGCTGACCTTGCGCGGCGTGTTYTCGCCCAGCCGGTARATYTCYCCCTCTTCCAGCACRCGCARCAGGTGCGGCTGTATGTCGAGCGGCATTTCGCCAATCTCGTCGAGAAACAGCGTGCCCCGGTTGGCGGCCTCGATCTTGCCGGCCGCGCCCGATCGGCGCGCGCCGGTGAACGCCCCCTCGGCATAGCCAAAGAGCTCGCTCGCAAGCAGGTCCCGTGACAGCCCCCCGCAATTGAGCGCCACGAACGGGCCGTCTGCGTAGGCGCTGGCCTGGTGAATCCCCTGCGCGAACAATTCCTTGCCAACGCCGGTTTCGCCCAGCAGCAGCACCGGCACCCTGGACGGCGCCAGATGCTGCGCCTTCTCCACCGCCGAGCGCAAGGCGGCGCCGTTGCCCACGATGCTGGAAAACGCCGGCGCCGCACCCAGCCGCGCGGCGGGCGCGCCGGCGGTACCCGATGCAGGGTGATGCGGCGCGGCAGGGATCACCACCACGAAACCCAGCATGTCGCCGCGATCGCGGATCGCTTCGAAGCGGGTCAGGCGAAGCCATTCGGGGAGCGGCCCGGATCCGGCGCGCGCCCCGCGGGCGTCCAGGCCGGGAATGGAAAACGCGCTGTTCAAAATGGTGCTCACGCCCAGCCGCGCCAGCGCTGAAGGCGCCTGCGGATTGGCCTTGACCAGGCGCCCACCTTCGTCAAGGACGAGCACCCCGTCGCTGCCCACCGACGCAAAATGGCTCATGCAGCGGTCCAGCAGCCGCAGGCGGCGCTCCATCGCCAGCTTGGCCAGCCGGCTCTCKATCCGGCCTGCCAGCGACACGGTCAGCGCCAGGCTATGCCTGCTATAGGTCTGTGCCAGGCCTGACACGTCGATCACGCCAAGCACGCCGCCGTCCAGCGGATCACGGATGACGGTGGCCGAGCAGGTCCAGCGCTTGATGCCGGCACAAAAATGCTCGGCACCATGGATTTGCACAGGTTGCTGCAAGGCCAGCGCGGTACCGATGGCATTGGTACCGCAGTTGAGCTCCGTCCAGTCGCAGCCCGGAATCAGGCCCACTTCCCCGGCGGGCTCGACAATATGCATATCGCCCTCCTGCTGGAGGATCATCCCGTCAGGATCGGCCAGCAGCATGATGGTGCCCGTCTGCGAGAGAAACTCGCGGGTCTGCTGCATCAGTGGCAGGCTGGCGCTGACCAGGCGATCATTCTTCTCCCGCCGGACTCGCAGGCCGGCTTCGTCCAGCGGCGGCGGCGCGGCCCCGGCGCCAGGATCAACC
>NZ_JBFTSF010000145.1:0-15389 GCF_056399905.1 Cupriavidus sp. 01L46 | reverse complement strand
GTCTTCGGCTGCAACCGTCATGGACTGCAGAACGTTGTCCAGAAGCGGCGCAAACTGGCCGGCATGCCGCAGAACTTCGTGTGCGGGACTGATGCCCATCTTTTCTACAAAGTCCACGAGGACTGGCATTAGCTCCTCGTAAAACTGTTGGAATCCAGCTTTGCGACTCTCCAGGCCGACCTCAGATGTCATTGATCCTCCCATGGCTCAGAAGATTGCGTTGGCTTCGTCGGACGGGGTATTGTMGCCGATATTTCCACCGCCATCGACTGGCCGTTCCTGGCCGATCTCCACCTTCCGTCGGGGGCCGGCAGGAACCTTGTCCACCTGCAGCAGTTTGCTGGTGACAAATTTACTTCGCAGCCCGCGAACGCTTTCCCGGCAAGGGCTGGCGGGAACTGGACCCGTCTCGCCCGGTGTGTTGACACATTTACTGTCGCAATGGTGACGGATTTAATGCGGTCTACGGATTTGGGCGAGGTTTTTCCGAGCGCAACTTGGAGCAGATGCGTTCCTTTTACCAGGGGTGGCCCCCCTGAGCGGATTTTGCAGACAGCGTCTGCGAAATTGCCGCGCGCTCGAAAGTCGCAGACGCTGTCTGCGATTTCAGTGGGTACCGTGTTTTCGGAATCACTGCGGCGCAATGCGATTGATCTAGCCGCCCTTGCCAAGGCCTTTCCCTTGCCTTGGTCGGCCTACGTGCGTCTGTTGTCGGTCAAAAATGAGCAAGCGCGCCATTTCTATGAGACCGAAACCTTGCGCGGGGGCTKGTCGGTACGGCAACGTGATCGGCAAATCAGCCCCCAGTTCTACGAACTACTGCCCTGTCGCGCAACAAGGCTAGCATGCCGGAAAAAGGTGAGTTGGCCGAGCCTAGTGATGCGATCACACCAGAGGAGGCCATCAAAGACCCGTTCGTTCTGGAATTTCTCGACCTAAAGGACGAGTATTCCGAATCTGACCTCGAAGACGCATTGATCCGACATCTGGCTGACTTCCGGCTCGAACTGGGCGATGACTTTGCCTTCATCGGGCGCCAGCGCCGACTGCGAATTGACGACAGTTGGTTTCGCGTCGATCTCCTTTTCCTTCACCGTAGACTCAAGTGCCTATTGGTGATCGACCTCAAGGTGGGCAAGTTCAGCTATGCAGACGCAGGGCAGATGCGCCTGTATCTTAATTATGCGCGCGAACACTGGATGAAGCCTGGAGAGAATCCATCGGTGGGGTTGATCCTTTGCGCCGAAAAAGGTGCATCAGAGGCCCACTATGCATTGGAAGGTCTGCCCAACAAGGTGCTAGCTGCCGAATACCAGACCGTGCTGCCTGATGAAAAACTGCTAGCCAAGGAGCTAGCCAAGACGCGGCGAGAGCTGGAGTCGCGGCGCACCGGGAAGAATGGTAATACAGACGGCTCGGAATGAGGGGTAATTAGCATGATCCGACCAAAACGACCCGTGAGGCGCCGCTGAAGCCAGCAGGACGCCCTAATTGGGCTCATGATCGTTGGCAGGAAGTGGGAAAAAGACCAGTGATTTAATGGGCTTTCAGCTCCGTATCGGCAGGAAACGCGCTGGATGCTCGAGTTGCCTACCTCACCGTCAGATGTGGTAGAGGAAACGGAGCTATGTGATTCATTCGGTTCACATTCGACGGAGGGCCAACGCGGCACTGCGATGGCCGTGATCGTGATAGAGCAACCTTCTCTTCTTCATAGCTTCATCTCACGCAACCGAGCCGGCAACCTGCCAATGCCCGCGCGCTTCCTCAAGTGCAGCTACGGCGCAAGTATGGACCGCAGGGGAACATGTCCTGAAGCGACTTTTGATATTGAGCGTCGGTTGCACAGGCAAACCTCCAGGCAATTCTTCAGATCGACAGAAACAGTAAGCGCGTGAGGACGTCCTTGAGATACGCGCAGGGGTCATGCTCGGCAGATCGTCGTTTCTCTGTCGCTGCAGTCGGAGGTGGAGTATGGTAGCGGCTTCAGCGCCAAGAATTTGCGGCATATGTGCGCTTCGCCGAGGCTTTTCCGAGCGAGGACATTGTCTACGCACTGAGTAGACAATTGAATTGGAGCCACCTCCCCAGCCTGATTTACATAGACGACCACGACGTTGGCACCGATGGGAATCGCGACCATCAGCCACGCATGGAGCAGCCCGCGCGTGGCCAGTTCATCGGCGTGCACGAGGCCCAGTTCGTCGAGACCGAAGCCGATGATCATGGCGACAATGGCGCCAATGGGTCGCAGCTTGCTGGCGGACGTCAGGAACGGCAGGCCGGCGGACAGCACCGCCATGCACGCAACGCGCAGCATCGGGCTGTCGAGCGTGAAATCGGCCAGCCCGATCACCAGGCCGATGATCAGGCTGACGAGAAACAGCGCCGCCACGCTCATCACGATGCTCGTGGTGCGGTCGGCGCGGTTGATAAAGAAGATGACGTAGGCGGATATGGCCGCTTCKGGCGTGCCGTAGATCGCGCAGATCAGGGCGGTGAGCGTGCTGGCCACCGCGATGCTCGTGATGCGGTCGTGCGGCCCGGGAAGGGGGCCAGCAAGGCGCGCAGGTCCCCCAGCCGGAGCCGGAATCCGTCAGCGGCAGGACGCGCTATGCCGGACCTCGACGATTGCGCTCGCACCCACGCGCGCCAGCGTCTCCGGCGGCGCTTCCAGCTTGATCCGCACCGGGAAGCGGCGCGCCACCCGCACCCAGTTCACGGAGGCCTGGACATACGGCAGCGAGCGCGGCAGGTTGATCTTGTCGGTATCGGTGATGCCTACGCCGGTGCTTTCCACCTTCCCCGGCATGGCCTGTCGGTGATCGATCATCGAATAGACGGTCGCGCAGTCGCCCGGATGGATATTCGCGAGCTGCGTTTCGCGGAAGTTCGCCACGGTGAACCACTCGCCGGTGTGGACGAGCACGAAGAGCGACTGGTTGGGCAGCACGACTTCGCCAGACAGCACGCTCAGGCCGGTCACCCGGCCCTCGTGCGGGGCGCGGACCACGGTGTCCTCCAGCGCGCGGGGGCGACGGCCAGCGCCGCTTCGCGGGCATGGACGGTGGCGATGGCGTCGTCGTCGTTGCCCACAGCCCAGGATGTGCCCCGTACCGAGGAGCCAGACGATCTCGGCGATCATCAGGCCGATTGCCGTGTTGACGAGCAGCGGGAAACCGAGAGTATCCGCCCAGCCCGTGGCGATGAGGATGCGCCAGGCAACGATGGCTCCCGCGATGCCAATCACGGCGCTCAGCAGCCAGAGCGGGAAATAGGCTCCAAACAGGCCTATGGACGGGGCGCCGGCACAACCAGACAGCGAAGCGGCCAACGCGACGAGCGCTAGCGAGCGCGCCATGGAATCGGGGGGCGGAATCGGTTCACGCAATATAGCAGTGCCGATTCCAGATTGTCCAAGGGGGCTCGGTGGATTGGCAACGCGGTGGCTTCGGTCAGCCTTGCCAGCGGGGGCAGGCCGTGATACCGGCGTGGCGGCGATTCGAGGCGGTCTTGGGTGCGCCAGTCAGATGGCCTGCTGGCGGGTCAATCGGGCACGGCAATGGATGCAGGCATCGCGCACCATGAAATTCACGAGCGTCGGCGAGACGCCGAGTTCCGAAGCAATATCCTTCTGCGCCATGCCCTGCACGCGGCACATCTCGAACGCGCGTTGCGTGCGCTCCGGCAGTTCGGCCAGCGCGCCCATCAGCGCGCACAGCGCCTGGCGATCCCGGACGATGATGTCGGGCAGCGTGGCCGGGGAGGGCGCGTTGACGCCTTCGTCCTCCGGCGCCATCCATTTCTGTTCCAGCGACTGCCGTCGGTACGTGTCGATCGCCAGGTTTCGAACGATCTGGAACAGGTAGCTGAGACGGCTGCGGATCGACGGCTCGTCCGTCATGGTGCGCAAGCGCAGGAAGGCGTCCTGCACCACGTCTTCGGCCTGGTCGCGAGAACCCACGATGCGGGCCGCGGCACCCACCAGCGCACGTCGATTTGCCACGAAAAGCCCCAACAGCGTGTCCGCGCCAAGGGCGGGCGTCAGACTGGTGCCAATTTCGGTTAAGGGAATCACGGGGGCGGCTCCTTGAATTGGTGCAGTGCGGAGCAGGTACGTTAATAAGAATGAGAATGATAGTCAATTAATAAAAAAGTAACACTGTTGTTAGTAAAGATGAGATTGCTATCCCGATTTCGGGATGTGAAAGCCATTAAATTTCGCCTTTGCTCACTCGTCCAGGCTGCGGTTGATACGCCTTGGCAGTCACGTGACGCATCGGCTGGCCCATCTAAATAGATACGCTCGCCGTTCGTCATGGTCTTAATGGAGATTCGATTCGCCCCGGGCGCGCCGCCCCTCACATCTCTTCCCAGTCCGATGCCGAGCGTCGCGCTGTGGCAGTTGCATCTCGACGGGAAAAGCGCCTCAAGGGGCATGTTGATCGAGTGCCTGAACGCCGAAGAGCAAGCCCGTGCGGCGAATCTTCGGCTGCAATCCGACCGACTGCGCTACGCCGCCACCCGCGCCGCACTGCGCGCGCTGTTGGGGCGGAGGCTTGACCTGCCTGCCGATTCCCTGCGCTTTGAAACCGGCCCGCACGGCAAGCCATGGCTAGATATTTCGGCGGCCCCGGGATTCAACGTGTCGCATGCGGGAGATTTCGCGTGGATCGCCCTGGCGGAGGGCGGCGGGGAGGTGGGGGTCGATATCGAATGGATCGACCCCGGACTAGGGCAGGACTCGCTGCGCGAGATGGCGACGCACTGCCTGACCGCGCGGGAGCGCGACTGGCTCGAAACCATGCCGGCGGCGGCATGGCCCGAGGCGTTTCACCTGCTATGGACCGCCAAGGAAGCCTTGCTGAAGGCACTGGGGCTGGGGATTGCCGACCACCTGCAGCACGTTTCGGTGGCCGTCGATACGAAACAAGGCGATGTGGGCGAYGCGCACGGCGCGCGCTGGCTCACCGTCCGCCCAGAATCCGGCCAGCTCGCTGCCCATACGGCAGCGCTGGCGCGGACCCGGCTCTATCGGCTGGACGCGCCTCCGGGCTATGCCGCGGCAATGGCCTGGCTGCCACCCTTTTGAACCGTAGACGGGGCCCAGCAACGATCGCGATTCGCGCTCAATGCATCGTGGATCGCCCCGGCGATTTCCTCGGCGCGCACGGGCAGCACGGACAGCAGCGTATCGCTCAGACCATGGCTGCTCTGGCAGAAGCCCTGGAGGTACACGGGCACGGCCAGCTCCGGCGCCGCCTGCACGCGATAGTTGCGATCCACCGAAAAGTCTCCGAGATAGCGCGCCAGCGGCTCCAGCAGGCGACGATGGCTTTCGCGCTCGTAGCCGGTGGCCAGCACCACGGCGTCATAGCGGCGCGTCTCGGAATCGGCATCGATACCCGCGCCGGGCGCCGTCGTGGCGACCGTCAGCTCGATCCCATTCGCACCGCCATGGGCGGCCCGCACGGCCTTGCACGTCAGCAGGTTCGCGCGGAACTGGCCGCTGACCTTCTGGCGATACAGCATCGCGTAGATCTGCTCGATCAGGTCGGCGTCGATGACCGAGTAGTTCGTGTTCAGGTACGCCTCGATCAGCCGGTCACGGCCAGCCTGGGCCTGCTCGAACACCACGTCGGTATAGGCCGGCGCGAAGATCTCGTTGACGAACGGGCTGTCGTCAGCGGGTTTCAGCGCGGCGCTGCGCACCATCCAGTCCACCTTTACCGACGGATAGTTGTCGTGAAGGTCGATGAACGCCTCGGCAGCGCTCTGGCCGGCGCCGATCACGGCAATCCGCATCGGCTTGCCGCCCACGCAGGGCTGGTTGCGGATCCAGTTCAGATAGCCGCTATGGTGCGTGACCCGGCTGTCATCGCGCATGCCGCGGAACGCTTCCGGAATGCGCGGCGTGCCGCCGGTCGACAGCACGATGGAACGTGCCACGCGGGTGCGTTCGCGCCCCTGCGCATCGCGCGAGATCACGCGCACGCGGTCGATCCTGCCGCCATCCATCTCGGGCTCGATCGTCTGCACCTCTTCGCCCAGGCTGCATTGCCCCGCGAAGTGGCTCGCGGCCCAGCGCAGATAGTCGTTGTACTCCATGCGGCTCGGATAGAACGTGCGCAGGTTGATGAAGTCCACCAGTCGCCCGTGGCGATGCAGGTAGTTCACGAAGCTGTACGGACTGGTCGGGTTGCGCATCGACACGAGGTCTTTCAGGAACGAGATCTGCATCTCGCTCTGCGAAACCAGCGTGTTGCCGTGCCACTGGTAGTTCTGCTGCTTTTCCAGGAAGTGCGCGTCGAGCGGCCGGCCGGAAGCCGCCTGCTCCTGAAGCGCGATAGCCAGGGCCAGGTTCGATGGCCCGAAGCCGATGCCGACCAGATCGTGGACGACGGGAGAGGTGTCGCGGAGCGTCATGTTTCGGTCCTTGCTGAGCAATCGGGAAAGAGGGAAGAGGGCGCACGCGCGCCCCGTTGGCAGAGGAATCAGTTGCGTGGCGTGGCTGGCGCCGTGGTGTCCGGCAAGAGCAGGTGTTCGCCGAAGAACCGCTCGCGCAGCAGCATCACGAGCATCGCGCGCTTGTGCGGGAAGTCGAACTCCTTGATCTTCGAAAAGCCCGTCTTGTCGAGGTTGGCGATCTGGCGCACGTGGTCGGCGCGCGGCTCGCCGACGATGCGCTGCGTGCGCGGATCGTCCAGGAACTGGTAGTGCTGGATGGCCGGGAACCACGCCGTCAGGAACGCCTTGCCCCGGAACGCCGGTTCGCCAATCAGCACGTGCCAGCCGCGATCGTGATCGTGCGCATCGTAGAACGGCGCGATGCGGTTTTCCTTGGCCCAGTACACCTCGAAATAGCCGAAGGGCGTGTCGTCGAACGACGCGATCAGCGGCAGCATATGCGGATCGTCGATCAGCCCTTGCAGATAGGCGCGATGCTTGGCCTCGTCGCCTTCCTCGTTCCAGAAGTAGGCGACATCCGGATCGTTCATCCAGCGATGCAGCAGCGGCAGATCCCGCTCCAGTTCAGCGGCGCGCAGCATCAGCGTCTTGTCGAGCCACGGAATATGGCGCGCATAGACCGCGCCATCCGGCTTGCCCGGCCGCAGCGGATGGCGCTTGCCATCGGTCATCGCATAGCGCAGCGGGAACGGCCCCTCGGACGCCGCCATGTACAACTCGGGGCGTTGCCAAAGCAGGCTGGCGTGCGCAGTACCCGCGATACCGCCGCGCGCGCCACCGGGCTCGCGCAGCAGCGCGCCGATCTGGTGAAGACGATTCTGTGCGCCGCGMGATTCGATATCGACGCGCAGCGCGTACGGCGCGCCGTTGGCGAAAGCGGCATCCAGCGCGGCCATCGTCGCATGGGCCAGTTCGTGGTCATCGGCGTGGCCGTCGTGCAGGCGCAGCACGTCGCCAGCGAACTGGAAGCTGGCAAGGGGCTGGCCGTCCCTCGTCACCGTCAGGCGCGAACCGTCGTAGCGGCTCTCGCGGCGCAACGTGGGCTGCGCCGCGAAGGACAGGTGGCGCGAAAAAGGAGCAAGCGTTGTCGGCATATGGATCTTCGTGTCTGGCAAGGCATTCGTTGGACGGTGCATGACGTCTGCCGTCATGCCTATCGAGACGATGCGCGGCGTGGAGAATTTAGCGCTCAGGCGGCGCGTTCCAACGGCACCGCCGTTGCATCGCGCGTTTGGAAGGCGCGGGCCAGTGCGCCGGCAATTTCCGCGCGGGCCTCGCCGGCGTCGGCGACGATATTGCCCATGCGCAGGAACTCGTGAACCATACCCGCGTATTCACGCACGACGACCGGCACGCCGGCATCGGCGAGCTTTCGCGCATAGGCGTGGCCCTCGTCGCAGAGCGGATCGCATTCGGCCAGCACGATCAGCGCGGGCGCCACGCCGCGATGGTCCTCGGCACGCAATGGCGCAAAGCGCCAGTCGCGACGGTCCGCCTCGTCGCGCAGGTACTGGCTGTAGAACCACTCGATCGTGTCCGTATCGAGCAGATACCCTTCGCCGTACTGCCGATGCGAAGCGGTGTCGGTGGTGCCGCCAAGGCCCGCATAGCAAAGCACCTGAAAGCATGGCCGGGGCAGGGCGGGTTCGTCGCGCGCCGCCAGGGCAAGCATGGCGCTGAGGGTTCCGCCCGCGCTGTCGCCGCCCACGGCGATCCGGGAGGCGTCCAGACCCAGTGATGCGGCATGCCTGCCCAGCCATGCCAGCGCATCGATGGCGTCATATGCCGCAGTTGGAAACTTGAACTCCGGCGCCAGCCGGTACGCCACCGACACCACGGCGCAAGGCGTGGCTGCGGCGATCGCCGTGCATAKGGACGCATGGGAATCGAGACTGCCGACCGTGAAACCGCCGCTATGGAAATGCAGCAGGACCGGCAGCGCATCCCCGTCTCCTTGTCGATCGGGCGCGTAGAGCCGGGCGTCGATGTCGGACCCGTCTCGCGTGGCAATACGCAGCGCTTCGACGCGGCCCACGGGTTCGGGCGGCAAGTCGAGCGCCGTGGACGCGTCATCGAACTCGCGCCGCGCCTGCGCGGGCGTCAGTTGATGAATCACCGGGCGTTTTCCGGTTGCGGTGGCGATTTCCACCATGTCGAGCAGCGCTTCGAGGTCGGGATGCAGGGGCATGGAATTCTCCGTGGACGTTGCAGCGCGTCAGGCAGCGGTGGCCGTGGCCAGCGTGGCCGTGTCGCTCTGCGCCCCGCGATGYGCCTGCACGGTGTCGCTGACGATCTGGCCGTTCTCGATCTTCACAACGCGGTCGGCCAGGTCGAAGTAGCGGTCATCGTGCGAGATCACGAGCACCGCCTTGCCCTGCGCGCGCAGTTCCGACAGCACTTCGCGATAGAACACGTCCTTGAAGAGCGGGTCCTGGTCGGCGGCCCATTCGTCGAGGATCATCACCGGGCGACGCTCCAGGCACGCGACGATCAGCGCCAGTCGTTTGCGCTGGCCTTGCGACAGCGACTGCGTGGTGAAGCGACCGTCGCGCACGGTGACCTTGTGGCCCAACTGGAAGCGCTGGATCAGGCGATTGGCCAGGGCGTCGTCCTGCGGATCGTGCGCAAGCAGCGTGTCGAACAGGTGGAAATCGGAGAACACGGCGGAGAACTGCGCTCGATAGTCGGCGAGATGCGCGGGGTCGGCCGCCTCGCCGTTATGGCGAAGTTCGCCGGCCAGCGGCGGATACAAGCCAGCCATYAGCTTGGCCAGCGTGGTCTTGCCGCTGCCGTTGCCGCCCACCAGGAACACGATTTCACCGGCATGGAGCGCAAGATCGACCGGCCCCAGCGCAAAGAAGCTGTTTTCGCCTTCGTGGAAGTAGCGATGGCTGGCGGCATCCAGCGACACGCTGGCAAAGCGGGAGACTGCTCGGTCGCGGGGCGGAGCCTCGGGCGCGGCATCGGCGCCCAGCGCCTCGATGCGCGCGTATGCCACACGCCCCATGCTCAGCGCCGGCAGCGCATTGAGCAGCGATTCCAGCGGCGACATGATGTACAGGAACATGATCGTGAAGCCAGTCATCACGGCCGGGTCCAGCGGCGTTGCGCGCGGCGCGAAGAGCACGCCGCCGATCACCGCGAAGAACAGGAAGCTGCCGAAGCCCAGCGCCACAAAGAAGATCGACAGGCCACGCGTGCGTGCGGTGCGCACGGCATCGAGCGTCACGCCCAGGCTGTCGCGAATGAAACTGCGCTGCTTGTCGTGATTGAGCTTGAGTTCGCGCGCGCCAGACACCAGCGACTTGAAATGGCCGTGCAGCGCATCCTGTGCGATACCGGCCTKCTTCAGGTGCACCAGCGCGCGGCGGTGGTTCCAGTGATAGAACCACGAGCCGACACCGAGAATCGCGCAGGCGATGGCGAACGTCGGCAGCGACAGCCACGCCAGATAGCCAAGGCAGCCGAGCACAACCATCGAGTTGGTCAGCACCACCGGAATCACGGACAGGCCGTTGGCCACGTGCGTGCTGTCATCGGCCAGCGCCGCCTGCACCCGCGCATTGCCGGTCTGCTCGATATGCGGGTAGGGCGCGCCAATGAAGCGCTCGCAGATCTGCGCACGGATACGCGCCAGCGCGCTCTGGCTGACGCGCACGAACAGCGTCGACGCCAGCGTGCGGCAAGCCAGCACGGCGATCGCCAGCGCCGCGAACGGCAGTGCCAGTTGCGGCGCGTCCGCGCCTTGCGTGGCCAGCACGCGGTTGATGAGCGCCACTATGCCGACGGCGCACAGGCCAGCGGCCAGGCTGGCCGCGGCGGCCAGGACGATGGTGAGCCGCAGCTTGCGCGGCAGGGAGGCAATAAGCGACATGCTGGCTAGATCCGKGATCGGCATTGCCTGGATGACGTGCGGCGCGCGGGGAAAATTAGGGCCGTCATGCGGGCCCATCGTGATGGAGCCACCTCCTTAATTTCCATCGCAGGCCATTCGTCATCCGTCAGGCAGGCCGGCATCTCGCCATGGCCGACGTACCACGTACCGCATGATCGACTTTCTCGCCCCATTCTTCGCCGGGCCCTTGCGGCCTTATGCCGAACGACTCGCGCTGGCCGGTGCGGCGGGGTCGGAACCATCGGGGGTGATGGCACGCGGTGCCAGTCTGGATGCCGGCTGGGCCGCCGAATGCCTGGCGCGTGCGTCCCGTGCGAGTGATTGCGAGGACCTGCGGGCGCTCGCTGCGGCGTGGTTCCGCGACTACACGATGGCGGTGCTACCAGGAGCGCTTGTCGCGGCCACGCTGCATCGGCGCGGTCTGGCGTTCGACGCTGACGCGGTGGTCTGGTGTGGCGCAGCCAATGGCTGGCTGGCGATGCTGGTACTGCCGGACGGCGGCGAGGCGTCCGGCGCCACGCTTGCCGCGTTGCTGTCACCGCTGGTCAACGCCCATCTGCCGCGCGTGGTGGCGGCGTTTTCCGTAGCCGCCCGGGTATCCCAGCGTTTGCTCTGGTGTACGGGTGGCGTGGCCGCCGCGGGCATCGCGAGGCAACTGGCCGCGCATCCGGTGCTGACGCCCGCGCAGCGCGCGGAAGTGCTGGCATGGATCGACGCACCCGTGTCCATCGACGGCTTCGCCAACCCGTTCCATGGCGCATTCCGACCTGGCGCGGAACCGGGCCAGCCGGGCGTGGCGCCCGTGCGACGCATCTGCTGCCTGAACTACCGCCTGCCGGGCGATGGCCATTGCGGCACATGCCCGCGCACGGCGCCTACTCCTTCGCGGACGCCATCCGCACGCGCCAATGTCGCCATAGCCGGTACGCCGTGACGGCAACGGGCACACCCAGGCCGATCCAGCACAGGGCGTCCCACGCGCCATCGCCGAAAATGCCGGCCGCCAGACCCGCGAAGGACAGCACGCCAAGCAGCACCGGCATCGGCCAGGTATCGTCGATCAGCTTCATGCCTGGTCTCCCGACAGTTGCGGCGGCAGCGTCGCAGTGGCGTCCTCGCGGCTGCGCCGTGGTCGCTTGAGCCAGAAAATGAAACCCGTCACCGTGGCGCCCGCCGTGATGACCGTCAGTAGCGCCCACAAGATCTGCAGCGGCCGGCCCGCATAGTCGCCGAAGTGGAACGGCGCCGACAGCAGCAGTACCTGCAGATACCACGGCATGCCGCGCACGGCGGCCACGCTGCCGTCGCCCGCATCGACAAGCACGATCGCGTAGACGCGCTTCTGCAGCTCCGTGTGGCCGCGCAGCACCACGCCGTAGTGGCGTCCGGTGGAAAACTCGGTATTCGGATAGAAGACGAAGGCCGGGTCCTTCCCCGGTACCTCCTTGTGCGCCTGCTCCAGCGCGCGATCCACCGGCACGAACGATGCGGGCGTCGGCCCCGGCAGCGTCGCGATCAGGTGCTGCAGCTCGGTCTTCTGCCAGACCCCGATGATCAGCGGGGAAAACGACAGGAACGTCCCCGTCAGCCCGACCACCAGTGCCCACACCATCACGACGATGCCGAACAGGTTGTGCAGGTCCGCCTGCACGATGCGCACCGGCTTGCCGAAGCGGATCAGGCCGAAAGCCAGCTTGCGCATGAACGGCCCGTAGACGACGAGCCCGCTCATCAGGCTCAGCGCGAACAGCACGCCGATAAAGCCGATGAAGAACTGCCCCGGCAGGCCGAGGAACAGGTTCAGGTGCAGCTTGAGGATGAAGCCGCTGAAGGTTTCGCCCGGCGGCCCCGGCTTGCGCGTGGCGCCCGTGGCAGCGTCGAACTGGACCGTCGTGCCATTGCGCAGCTTCGGCTCGCCAACGGGTCCCACGCGCACGCCAACGGCGTCGGCATCGTCGTCCGCAAACGAAATCGACTTGGTGAGCTGGCCCGGATGCGCGGCCTGGGCCGCGTCGACCAGCGTCTGCAACGCGGGCCGCCGTGCCGGCACGGCAACGGTGCGCTCGGCAGCCACCGCGCCGTGATGTTCCTGGCCGAGCAGCGCGTCGATGTCCTCGTGGAAGATCAGCAACAGGCCGGTGACGCACAGCACCAGCAGATTCAATGTGCAGAGCAGGCTGGTCCAGCGATGGATCGCGTACCAGAAGCGCAGCGTTGGGGCTTTCATGTTCTTGGACTCCTGCAAGGCAACGCCGCCCGGAAGGACGGGCGGCGTCTTGCTGCTTACCAGCGGTAGGTGGCCGTACCGATGATGGTGCGGCGGCGACCGTAGTAGCAGTTCGTGGCGCTGTCGCACCCGGCCACATACGTCTTGTCGAACAGGTTGTTGACGTTCAGACGCAGCGTGTAGTGCTTGGCGAAGGAGTAGCTCGCGGCCAGATCGAACAGCGTGTACGCCGGCACGGTCGTCACGTTCGTCTGGTCATACGACTTGCCCATGTACCGCACGCCACCGCCTAGCCAGACGCCCCGCAGGAAGCCGCTCGACAGGCGGTAATCCGCCCACAGCGAGGCCATGTGCCGCGGGATGTACTGCGGCGTCTTGCCTGCGTTCGGCGCGTTCGGGCCCGCCTGCGTGACTTCGGCATCCGTGTACGTGTACGACGCCAGGATGTTGAAGTTGTTCGTGACGGCCCACGTGCCTTCCAGTTCCACACCGCGCGAGCGCACTTCGCCGAGCTGCGAGACCTGGGTGGGCACCGGCGACGTCGTCAGCACGTTCTGCTGCGTCAGGTTGAACAGCGACAGTTGCGCGAAGCTGCGCGTACCCTTCGGCTGCCACTTCAGGCCGGCCTCGTACTGCTTGCCGGTGGTGGGCTTCGGCGTGCCGCCGCCGTACAGCACGGTGGTGGCCGTCGGCTCGAACGAGGTCGAGTAGGCAAAGTACGGCGACAGGCCATACGGGCCTTCCCACAGCAGGCCGGCGCGGCCGGTGAACTTGCCGTCGTCGGTGCCGGAGTGCGTCACGACGTTGGTGGCCAGCGTGCGGGCGTCGGCATCGACCTTCGCCTTGTCGTAGCGGCCGGCCAGTTGCACCACCCAGCGGTCCGCCACGCGCAGCATGTCCTGCAGGTAGAAGCCCACCTGGCTGCGCACCGTGGTGGTGTCGCTCTGGTACGCCGGCGCCACGAAGTTGCCGTACACCGGGTTGAAGATGTCGATAGGCGGTTGCTGCGTCGGCAGGCTGCCGGTCTGGCCCAGCAGGCGACCGAACGTGGACCGCGTGTAGTCGATCCCGGTGAGGATCGTGTGCTYGAAGATGCCGTGCTTGACCTTGACCTGCGCCTGATTGTCGACAGTGAACAGGTTGTACGACTCGTTCGACTTCAGGCCGATGCGGCGCAGCAGGTACGGGCCATTTGCCGGATTCGATACGAGACCGCCATTGCCGTTGATGTCCTCGTAGCTGGTGTACATGTGGCTGTAGCGCAGGTTCTGGCGCAGCGTCACCGTGTCATTCAGGCGATGCGAGAACTCGTAGCCCACCATGTACTGCTCGCGCTTGAAGCGCTCGAAGGACGGTTCGCCCGGGAAGAAGTCGGTCGGGATCTTGGACCCGTTCGCCAACGGCGTGATCGTACCCACGGCCGGCAGGAAGCCGGCGCTGTTGCCGGCGTTGTCGTGATAGATCTGCGAGTACAGCGTGAAGCTGGTGGCGTCGGTCGGGCGCCACGTGATCTGCGGCGAAATGAACAGGCGGTCGTCGCCGGCGTGGTTCGTCTGCGTCCCGCTGTCGCGCGCCAGCGCGGTCAGGCGGTAGAGCACCTTGCCGTCCTTGTCGAGCGCGCCCGTGAAATCGCCCGAGATCTCGCGGCGATCGTAGTTGCCGAAACTCAGGTTGATCTCGTTCGACGATTCCGCCTGCGGCCGCTTGCTGACCTGGTTGATCAGGCCGCCCGGCGCGGTCTGGCCGTAGAGCACCGACGAGGGCCCGCGCACGATGTCGACGCGCTCCAGGCTGTACGGCTCCAGGTCCCAGTAGGCATAGCCGCCGGACCAGGGCATCTTCAGCCCATCCCAGTACTGGCCGTTCTGGGCGGCGTTGAAGCCGCGGATGTAGTACGTGCCGCGCCGCGTATCGACGATCGGCTCGGTGCGCACGCCGGCGCTGTAGCGCAGGGCTTCTTCCACGCGCTGGGCGCCCTGGGCACGGATCTGGTCCGACGTGACCACGCTGATCGACTGCGGCGTGTCCTCGATGGGCACGTCCGTCTTGGTGGCCGATACCGACCTCTTGCCCACCGGGCCGTAGTTTTCGGCGACCGTATCGGCGCGCACGCTGACGGCCGGCAACTGGACTTCGCCGCCGCTGGCGGAGGCAGGCGTGGCGTCGTTCGTCTGCGCGTACGCCGTCTGGATCGTGACAGCCATGGCCAGCGCGGTCAGCGCGAATGGTTGCCGATTCGCCCAAGCCTGACGCGGCCTGGCGCTTTTACCCGTCCTCATATTTCTCCTGATTCTGCAGTTTTTTGATGGAGCAGTGATTCTAAATGCAAACTATTCGCATTTGCATTTATAAAATTACGATTCCTGGCCTACGTCGGTAGGGTTGTGGCGGACATGCCCTCAGTCGGTACAGGGGAATGCGGGCGTCTATCGCCCGAAAGCCCGGCGTCGAGGCTGGTGGCCAGATCGGCCAGCAGCCGCGCGTCGCGGACGATTCCGTGGTGATCCACCCCATCGAGCACCGCCTCCCGCCATGGCGCTCCCTGCCATGCGGCCAGCCGCGCAGCGGCAATATCGCGGCTGGAACGCCACCAGACGGCGCGTGGCGCGCTTACGACAGGCACCGCCTGCTGCGATGCCGCCATGGCGCCCAATCGATGCGCGGCGACGAACATCTGCGCCAGTTCTGCGGCCCCAAGCCCGGCCTGCGGCGATGGCGAGGCGGCCACGAGCGGCGCCAGCAGGCTGGCCACAAGGTCGGCCGCCGGCGCAGCGGCCGGCTGCGCGGGCAGCGCCAGGG
>NZ_JBFTSF010000144.1:0-15436 GCF_056399905.1 Cupriavidus sp. 01L46 | reverse complement strand
GGCGTTGCCGCGGCGCTGGAGCTTTGCCGAGGCGTTGCCCTGCAACGCGCAGGGCAAGACCACGCAAGCCATGCTGCGCGACGTGTTCCGCCGCGTGCTGCCGGCCGTGCGCTGGCAGGCCGCGGAGGATGCGCTGTCCGCCGCCGCCGAGCTGGAGGTCAGCGAGGACCTGGCCGTGTTCGACGGCCATTTCCCGGGCAGCCCCATCGTGCCAGGCGTGGCACAGGTCGACTGGGTGATGGCGCTGGCACCCGAGCGCCTGCCGGTGCCGCCGCGCGCGCGTTTTCGCCGGCTCGAGATACTCAAGTTCCAGGCCGTGATCACGCCCGGCACCCTGGTGCACATGACGCTGGCCTGGCAGCCCGAGCGCAGCGCGCTGGCCTTTCGCCTGAGTTCGGCGCGCGGCCCGCACGCCAGCGGGCGCATCATTTTTGGAGAGGCGGATGTTTAAGCCCGTGGCGCTCGTCCCGGTCTACGACCACGAACGTGCCATCGGTGCGATGGTGCAAGCCATTCTCGCGCACCCTGTGCCKTGCCTGCTGGTGGACGACGGCAGCARCCCGGCCTGCGAGCGTGTGCTGCGCGAGCTTGCCGCAAACCATGCCGACCGGGTCCACCTGATCCGCCTGCCGCAGAACCAGGGCAAGGGCGGGGCCATCATGGCGGGCTTCGAGGAGGCCGCGCGCATGGGATTTACGCATGCGCTGCAGATCGATGCCGACGGGCAGCATGATGCCGGCTGCATCCCCCAGTTCCTGGCCCTGGCACAGGCCAGCCCGGACGCCATGATCTGCGGCTGCCCGGTCTACGACGAGTCGGTGCCGCGCGTGCGGCTGCTGGCGCGCTACCTGACCCACGTCTGGGTCTGGATCAACACGCTGTCGTTCGCCGTGCGCGATTCGATGTGCGGCCTGCGCGTCTATCCCCTCGCGCACGTGCTCCCGCTGGTGCGCCAGGTCAAGCTGGGCCGGCGCATGCAGTTCGATACCGAGGTGCTGGTGCACCTGGTCTGGCGCGGCGTGCGCGTCGTCAACGTACCCACGCGTGTGACGTATCCCACCGACGGCGTTTCCCATTTCCAGGTCTGGCGCGACAACGTGCTGATATCTTCCATGCATACGCGGCTCTTCTTCGGCATGCTCAAGCGCTTGCCGGTACTGCTGTGGCGCAAGGTGCGGCCGGCATKAGCACGCCCCAAGCCAGCCAAGGCCCCCAAGCTGCCCAAGCGACGCAACCCGGGCGCATGGCCCGTCACTGGAGCCAGATCCGCGAATCCACTTGCGTATGGGGCGTGTGGAGCCTGTACTGGCTGTATCGCCTGTGCGGCCGTGTGCTGTTCCGCGCGGTGCTGTACCCGGTGGTGACCTACTACTGGCTTGCCAAGCCGCTGGCGCGCCATGCGTCGCTCGACTATCTGCGCCGCATCCAGGCCGCTACGGGCGCGGTCGGCCCGGCGGGCATGATGCCGGGGCTGCGCCATAGCCTGCGCCACCTGTTCTCGTTTGCCGACACGTTGCTCGACAAGCTGCTGGCCATCGGCGGCGGCTACCGCTATGGCGCGGTGCGGCGTGAGGGCGCCGAGGTGATGCTGGCGCAGATCGCCAGCGGGCAGGGCGGCATCATCGTGACCGCCCACATGGGCTGCCTGGAGCTGTGCCGGGTGCTGGCCAACCAGCGCGCTGGCCTGCGCCTGACGGTGCTGGTGCATACCGCGCACGCGGCGCAGTTCAACCGCATCCTGTCGCGGCTGGACCCGCGCTCCGGGCTGCAGCTGTTCCAGGTCGACGATATTTCGCCGGCCACCGCCTTGCTGTTGGCCGAGAAGGTCCGCGCGGGCGAGTTCGTGGCGATTGCGGGCGACCGGGTCCCGGTGCATGGGGGCCGCGCCGTGACGGTGCCGTTCCTGGGCGCGCCCGCGCGCTTTCCCGTGGGGCCTTATGTGCTGGCGGCGTTGTTGGAATGCCCGTTGTTCGCCATGGGCTGCGTGCGTTCGGGCAAAGGCCATCTGCTGCGCTTTACCGAGCTGGCCCGCGAAGTGCGCTTGCCGCGCGCGCGGCGCGACGCGATCCTGACCGAGCACGCGGCCGGCTATGCGCAATGGCTGTCGCAACTGCTGGTGGAGTCGCCCTACGACTGGTTCAACTTCTACGATTTCTGGGGCCAGGGCGGCGCCGTGCCGGACGCCGCGCGCGCCAGCGCCGCACCCATTGAAAGCTGACCTGAATCCGGACATCGCGATACCCAACCTTATGCCCCAAGCCTCCCAGGACTTCAGCTTTGAGATCACGCTCAGCGCGGCCTTCCACGACCTCGACCCGATGAACGTGGTCTGGCACGGCAACTACGTGCGCTATTTCGAGCAGGCACGCTGCGCGCTGCTGGCGCGCTACCACTACGACTACCCAGCCATGCGGGACTCGGGCTATGCGTGGCCCGTGGTGGACATGCGCGTCAAGTATGTCGGGCCGCTTACCTATGGCCAGTCGTTCATCGTGCGCGCTACCATCGTCGAGTGGGAGAACCGGCTCAAGATCGAGTACGTGGTCCGCGATGCCGCCAGCGGCCGGCGCCTGACCAAGGGCTACACCATCCAGGTGGCGGTGGACCTGGCCAATGGCGAGATGCAGTACGTCTGCCCGCCGGTCMTGCTGGCGTGCCTTGGCGTGCAAGACGGGGCGCAGCCGGAGTGCCAGGAATGACGCGCCGCCGCTTGTTGCAGGCGCTTTGCTGCGCCGTGCTGGCTGGCCCGGGCCTCGCCGCCGCGGCCGCGCCGGATTTGCTGGCCTCGGTGGCTGCGCGCTTGTCCGATGCCCCGGTAATCCACGGACGCTTCGAGCAGGTCCGCCGCCTGTCCGGCTTTGCCAATCCGCTGGTCTCACGTGGCGACTTCGTGCTCGCGCGCGAGCGTGGCGTGGTGTGGAGCACGCGTGAGCCGTTTGCGTCCAGCCTTCTGGTCACGCCGGACCGGCTGGTCATGCGCGGTGCCGATGGCCGCGTGCAGCAACAGTTGCAGGCAGACGCCCAGCCCGCCATGCGGGTCGTGGGCGAATCGGTGATTGCCGTGCTGCGCGGCGACCTGCGCGCGTTGTCCACACGCTTCGAGGTGGCCGGCCAACTGGTTGGCAAGAGCGGCTGGACGCTGACGCTGACGCCGACCGATGCCGGCATGCGGCGCGTATTCACCCGCATCGAGCTGGCCGGGGACCGCTTTGTGCGCAACGTGCGCCTGGAAGAAGGCAGCGGCGACAGCACCACCGTCAAGATGATCGACCCGAGCGCGGCCGCCAAACTCGGTGCGGATGAGGAGAAGCGCTTTGAGTAAGGCGGCAAAGGTGGCTAGGGCCGCCCCGGTCACTGGCAAGCCCGYGCACGGGCTCAGCACCCTGGAGCGGGTGCTGGCCGTGGCGTGGCTGCTGCTGGTGATCGCGCTGACGGTGCACCAGTTGCAGTTCTGGCGCGCCTCGCGGCTMGACACCGATGTGATGGCCTTGTTGCCCACCAGCCAGCGCACCGCCACCGCCGACCGCGTGCTGCGCCGGCTGGCCGATGGCGTCTCGCGCGAGATCGTGGTGCTGGTCGGCGCGCCCGACTGGGCCCGCGCCCGCGCCGCCGCCGATCGCTTCAGCACGGCCGCGAAGCCGCAGGCGAGCTTGCTGCAGCCAGTGGACCGCATCGCCAGTTTCGACCTCGACGCGGCGCTGGCCTTCTACCGGCCTTACCGCGATCGCCTGCTTACCGATAGCCAGCGCGCCATGCTGCGCCAGGCTGATCCCGATGTATTGTCCCAGCAGGCGCTCACCCGGCTCTACCAGCTTTCCACCGGCCCGCGCCTGACCGACTGGGCCGCTGACCCGATCGGGCTCTGGCAGGACTGGTGGCTGTCGCGCGCGGCCATCACGCGCGTGCATGAGCGTGATGGCCGCGCGGCGCTCAGCGCCGAGGGCAAGGAGTGGGTGCTGCTGACGTATCGCATCACCAAGCCCGCGTTCTCGGTGAGCGGCAATACAGACTACGGCGATGTGCTCCAGATGGGCGAGCGCGCCGCCGCGCAGGGCGACGACGGCGTGCACGTAGTGGCCGCCGGCATTCCCTTGCACGCGGAAGCCGCCGCATCCCAGGCCAACCTGGAGATGAACGTGATTGGCTGGGGTTCGCTGGCGGCGGTCTTGCTGCTGGTCTGGCTGGCCTTCCGTTCGCTGCGCCCGATCATCTTGGTGGGGCTGTCGCTGCTGATCGGCACGGCTGCCGCGGTATCGGCCACCGCGCTGGTGTTTGACCGCGTCCACCTGATCACGCTGGTGTTCGGAGCCAGCCTGGTGGGCGTGGCCGAGGACTTCGGCATTCACTATTTCGTGTCGCGGCAGGCCAGCCCTGGCCTGTCGCCGCCGCAKGTGATGCGCAGGCTGCTGCCGGGCATGGCGCTGGCGCTGTCGACCAGCGTGGTGGCCTACCTGGCGCTGGGCATCGCGCCGTTCCCGGGGCTGCGGCAAATGGCGCTGTTCTCGGCCGTGGGGCTGGTGGCGGCTTTCCTGACCGTGGTGTTCTGGTTCCCGCTGCTTGACCGCGGCCAGCTGCGCCAGACGCGCCTGTCGAGTTGGCTGACCGCCAGCCTGGCCCGCTGGCCGCGCGTGGGCATGGATCGCGCTTCGATGCTGCTGCTGGGTGCCCTGGCCCTGTTCATCGTGCCGGGGCTGTGGCAGGTCAAGGTGGCGGATGACGTGCGCCAGCTGCAAAGCTCGCCGCCGGCGCTGATCGAGGCGCAGCGCACCGCCGGGCGCTTGCTGGGCACACCTAGCCCCGCCCAGTTCCTGCTGGTGCGCGGCGACTCGCCGGATCAGGTGCTGGCGCGCGAGGAAGCGGTCAAGGCGGCGCTGGCAGGCGTGGTGGCGCGCGGCGAGCTGGAGGGTTTCCTGGCCATCTCCGATTGGGTGCCATCGGCGTCCCGCCAGCATGCCGATGCCAAGCTGACGGACGGCCTGGAGGCTGCCGTGCGCGAGCGCGTGGCGCGCGCGGTGGGCGGCCCCGTGGGCGCGCCCAATGCCGCCGCGCCGGACCGCGTGCTGACGTTGCCGGCGTGGCTGGCGAACCCGGTTTCCGAGACGTTGCGTCACCTCTGGCTGGATCGCGAGGGCCAGGGCTACGCCAGCGTCATGCTGCTGCGCGGGCTGGACAAGCCCACCACCATTGCGCTGATCGAGGCGGCGGCGGCCAAGGTGCCGGGCGTCGAGTGGGTGGACCGCGTGGCCGACCTGTCCTCGCTGCTCAAGCATTACCGCGTGCTGATGACCTGGCTGCTGGGCGCCGGCGCGCTGGGCGTGGCGCTGTTGCTGGCATGGCGCTATGGCAGGGCCTCGTGGCGGGCGCTGGTGCCGACCTTGCTGGCGGGGGTATTCAGCGTGGCGCTGCTGGGCTGGCTGCATGTGCCGCTGCAATTGTTCTCCGTGCTTGCGCTGGCGTTGCTGCTTGGCGTGGGCGTGGACTACGGCATCTTCCTGCTGGAGCATCCCGGCGATGGCGAGTCATGGACGGCGATCGTGCTTGGCGCGGCCAGCACGCTGCTGGCCTTCGGCCTGCTGGCGCTGTCGTCCACGCCGGCGCTGCATGCCTTTGGCATGACCATGCTGTCCGGCGTGGGGGCGGTATGGGTGCTGTCGCCATGGTTCCGGCCGCACGCGGCGCATGGGCAAGCGCACTAGTTTCATGTGAAGTAGCAGCAAGACAAATAGCAAGACAAATAAAACCAACAAGATCAACGAGTCAAACAGGGTTGCTAATGAATACCGAACAGGTGGATGTCCTTATCATCGGCGCGGGCCCGGCGGGCTCCGTGGCGGCGGGCCTTTTGCGCAAGCGCGGCATTGATGTGCTGGTGATCGAGAAAGAGACCTTTCMGCGCTTCTCGATCGGGGAAAGCCTGCTGCCGCAGAGCATGGCCTACATCGAAGAGGCGGGCATGCTGCAGGCGGTGGTCGAAGCCGGCTTCCAGTACAAGAACGGCGCTGCCTTCGTGCGTGGCGACCGCTATACGGATTTCGATTTCCGCGACAAGTTCTCCGCCGGCTGGGGCACCACCTACCAGGTCCAGCGCGCGCGCTTCGACGACGTGCTGATCCGCGAGGCGCAGAAGCAGGGTGCCGAGGTCCGTTTCCAGCATCAGGTGAGCGCCGTCGACCTGGAAGGCGAGCAGCCTTGCGTCACCGTGCGCGACCCCGATGGCAAGGTGTACCAGGTGCAGGCGCGCTTCCTGCTGGATGCCTCGGGTTTCGGCCGCGTGCTGCCGCGCCTGCTGGACCTGGAGTCGCCGTCGCACTTCCCCGTGCGCAGCGCCATCTTCACCCACGTGGAAGACCGCATCCCGCTGGGCACCTTCGATCGCAACAAGATCCGCGTCAGCGTGCATCCGGAGCATGTCGATGTCTGGTACTGGACCATTCCGTTCTCGGACGGCCGCTGCTCGCAGGGCGTGGTGGCGGAAAAGCGTTTCCTCGACCAGTACACAGGGACCGAGACCGAGCGGCTGCGGGCGCTGGTGGGCGAGGAGCCCGGCCTTGCCAAGCTGCTGGCCAACGCCAGCTGGGATACCCCGGCCCGGCAGATCGCCGGTTACTCGGCCAACGTGAAATCGCTGTGGGGCAAAGGCTATGCGTTGCTGGGCAATGCGGGCGAATTTCTCGACCCGGTGTTCTCGTCTGGCGTGACCATTGCCTTCAAGTCCGCCAGCCTGGCCACGGCCTGCCTGGCGCGCCAGTTGAATGGCGAGGCGGTGGACTGGCAGGCCGATTACGGCCGCCCGCTCAAGGACGGCGTGGACTGCTTCCGCACCTTTGTGGAAGCGTGGTACGAAGGCCGCTTCCAGAAGCTGATTTTCCATCCCAATGCCACGCCGGAAATCCGCCGCATGATTTCGGCCATCCTGGCGGGCTATGCCTGGGACCGCACCAACCCGTTCGTCACCGAGTCGCGGCGCCGCCTTGGCGTGCTGGAGCAACTTTGCGAAGCCTGATTGCCGGGCATCCGGCCATGGGCGCCGCGCCGGCGCGGATGCTGCTGGGTGTTGCCGCGTGTGCGTTGCTGCTGGCGGGCTGCGCCGGCCCGGGCGCGCGGCCGGCGGCAGGTTCCGCTTCGCTGCCTGCCGCGCCCACCGTGCCGGCCGGGCAGCAGGCCGTGCCGTTGCTGCGCCTGCCGCCGGCATCGCTGGGCCGCGAGCTGGCGCTGCAGCAGCAGATCACCGTGGTGTACCGCACCCCGCGCGGCGAGGAGCGCCGCGAGATCCAGGCCTTGCTGGAAGCCGACGCCACCCACACGCGGCTGGCCGCGCTGGCCGGCGGGCAGGTGCTGGCACGGCTGGACTGGGATGGGCGGGAACTGCGGGTGGTGCGCTCGCCCTGGGCGCCGGCCGAGCTGATGCCGGAGCGTATCCTGAGTGAAATGCAGTTGTCGTTGTGGCCGGTCGAGGCGATTGCCGCGGCCTTGCCGGCGGGCTGGCGCCTGGAGGCCGAGGCCGGCCGGCGCGTGCTGCGCGCGGCTGGCGAGGTGGTGGCGGAGGTGCGCTATCCGGACCCGCAGACGATCGAGTTCGAGCAATACCGCGATGGCTATCGGCTGACCATCCGCACCCTGCCGCCGGCAGGGCAAGGAGGCACGAAATGAATGTCTTTATTAATGCACTGGGCATGACCTGCGCGCTAGGCGACGGCGCGGATGCCGTGCGCGCGGCACTCTGGCGCGGCGACGCCCCGCATGGCGGCGAGGTGACTGAGCTGTACAGTCCGGGCCGCCCGCTGCAGCTCGGCACGGTCAACGCCGCGCTCAGCCTGCCGGACGACACGCCACAGGTGCACCGTACCCGCAACAATGCGCTGCTGTATCACGCCGCGCTCCAGTTCATGCCGCAGGCGCAGGCCGCCATCGCCCGGGTTGGCCCGGCACGGGTGGCCGTGGTGCTGGGCACCAGCACCTCCGGCATTGCCGAGGGCGGCGTGGCCGTGCGCGCGCGCGCTGCCACCGGTGCGTGGCCGGAGGGTTTCCACTACGGGCAGCAGGAGCTGGGCTCGCCGGCGCAGTTCCTGGCCGGCGTGCTGGGCGTGACCGGCGTGGCCTACACGCTGTCCACCGCCTGCTCGTCGAGCGCCAAGGCGCTCGGGGCTGCCGCGCGCCTGCTGCGCAGCGGCATGGCGGACGTGGTGATCGCGGGCGGCGCGGATACCCTGTGCTCCTTCACCGTGGCCGGCTTCAGCGCGCTGGATTCCGTCTCGGCGTCGCGCTGCAACCCGCTGTCGGCCAACCGTTGCGGCATCAACCTGGGCGAAGGCGCCGGCTTGTTCCTGCTGTCCGCCGAGCCGGGGCCGGTGCGCCTTGCCGGTTGCGGCGAGACCTCCGACGCGCATCACATGTCGGCGCCGGACCCCAGCGGCGCTGGTGCCCGGGCCGCCATGCTGCAGGCGCTGGAGCGCGCCGGGCTTGCGCCCGCGGACATCGATTACCTTAACCTGCACGGCACCGCCACGCCGCAGAACGACGCCATGGAAGCGCTGGCATGCGCCGCGGTGTTCGGCGCAGATCTGCCGCTCAGCTCGACCAAGCCGATGACCGGGCACGCGCTCGGCGCGGCCGGTGCGATCGAGGCCGCGCTGATGTGGCTGACGCTGGTCGACAACCCAGACGGCCGCCTGCCCCCGCACTGGTGGGATGGCGTGCCCGATCCCGCCTTGCCGGCGCTGCGCGTGGTGGCCCCCGGCGAAGCGCTGGGCCGCGCGCCGCGCTACGTGATGAGCAACTCCTTCGCCTTCGGCGGCAGCAACAGCGCCGTGATACTGGGAGCCGGCTGACCATGACCACGACGTCCATTGCCGCGTTGCCGGCAATCGCCGAGGTGCTGCCGCACGCCGGCGGGATGCGCTTGCTGGATGAGCTGTTGCGCGCCGATGAGGAACACGCGGCAGCGCGCACCACGGTGCGCGCCACCCAGCTGTTTGTCGATGAGTCCGGCATGCCGGGCTGGGTCGGCATCGAGTACATGGCGCAGACCATCGCCGCCTGGGCCGGCGCGCAGGACTGGCGTGCCGGGCGGGCGCCGGGCATCGGTTTCCTGCTCGGCTCGCGGCGCTACGAATGCGATGTGCCGGCGTTCCCGGTGGGCAGCGTGCTGACCATACAAGTGCGCGCCGAGCTGGTCGGCGACAACGGGCTCGGCATGTTTGCCTGCTCGCTGTCGCTGGGCGAGCGCGAAGTGGCGCGCGCCAACGTTTCCGTTTTCCAGCCTGCCGACGCGCAGGCTTTCTTGCAAGGACAACAACCATGACGAACCGAACCGTGCTCGTCACAGGGTCTTCGCGCGGCATCGGCCGCGCCATCGCGCTGCGCATGGCGCGCGAGGGCTACGATGTGGTGGTGCATTGCCGCTCCCGGCGCGATGAAGCCGAATCGGTGGCCGATGCGATCCGCGCCCTGGGCCGCACCGCGCGCGTGCTTTGTTTCGACGTCAGCCAGCGGGAGCAGGCCGCGGCCGCGCTGCTGGCCGATATCGAAACCCATGGCTGCTACTACGGCGTGGTCTGCAATGCGGGCATTGCGCGCGATGCGGCGTTCCCGGCCATGACCGGGGCAGAGTGGGACGAGGTGATCCACACCAACCTGGACGCCTTCTACAACGTGCTCAACCCGTTGGTGATGCCCATGGTGCAGCGGCGCAAGCCGGGCCGCATCGTCACGCTGTCTTCGGTGTCGGGGCTGGTGGGCAACCGGGGCCAGACCAACTACAGCGCGGCCAAGGCCGGCGTGATCGGCGCCACCAAGGCGCTGGCCATCGAGCTGGCCAAGCGCGCCATTACCGTCAATTGCGTGGCCCCTGGCCTGATCGATACGGAGATGGTCGACGAACACGTGCTGGAGGAAGCCTTGCGCATGATCCCGGCACGCCGCATGGGCACGCCGGACGAGGTGGCTGCCACCGTGGCGTTCCTGATGTCCGCCGATGCGGGCTATATCACCCGGCAGGTGATTTCGGTCAACGGGGGGATGTTCGGATGAAGCGAGTCGTCATTACCGGAGCCGGCGCAGTCTGCTCGCTGGGCAACGACTGGGCGAGCGTGCGCGAGCGCCTGGCCAGCGGCCGCAACGCGGTCGTGCGGATGCCGGAGTGGGCCGTCTACAAGGGGCTCAACACGCAGCTTGCGGCACCTGTGCCGCCGTTCGCGCTGCCGGCGCATTACACCCGCAAGGTCACGCGGGCCATGGGCCGCGTGGCCGTGATGTCGGTGCTGGCCAGCGAGGCCGCCTTGCGCGATGCGGGGCTGCTTGGCGATCCGCTGGTCGCAAGCGGCAAGCTCGGCATTGCCTACGGCTCGTCCACCGGCACACCGTCGGCCGTGGCCGATTTTGGCCGCATGATGATGGACCGCACCACCGAGGACGTCAGCGCGACCACCTACATCCGCATGATGCCGCATACCACGGCGGTGAACATCGGCGTGTTCTTCGGCATTACCGGGCGCATCCTCACCACCTCCAGCGCCTGCACCTCGGGCAGCCAGGGTATCGGCTACGCTTACGAAACCATCCGCAGCGGCCGGYAGGTGGCCATGCTGGCGRGCGGCGCCGAGGAGCTGGATCCCACCGAGGCCGCCGTGTTCGATACGCTGTTTGCCACCAGCACCTGCAACGATGCGCCGCATAGCACGCCGCGCCCGTTCGACGGCAAGCGCGACGGCCTGGTGCTGGGCGAGGGCGCGGGCACGCTGGTGCTGGAGGAGCTGGAGCACGCGCTGGCGCGCGGCGCGCGCATCCTGGCCGAGATTGTCGGCTTTGGCACCAACAGCGACGGCGCCCACGTGACCCAGCCCAAGGCGGACACCATGGCGCAGGCCATGCGCCTGGCGCTGGAGGATGCCGGCCTGCCGGCCTCGGCGATCGGCTACGTCAATGCCCACGGCACCGCCACCGACCAGGGCGATATCGCCGAGTCCCATGCCACTCGCGAGGTGCTGGGCGACGCGGTGCCGGTGAGTTCGTTGAAGAGCTATATGGGCCATACGCTAGGCGCCTGCGGCGCACTCGAGGCGTGGATGACGGTGGAGATGATGCGCGACGGCTGGTTTGCGCCCACCATCAACCTGGCCAACCCGGACCCGCGCTGCGCCTCCCTTGATTACATCATGGGCGAGGGCAGGCGGCTCGACATCGAGCATGCGATGAGCAACAATTTTGCCTTTGGCGGCATCAACACATCGCTGGTGTTCCGCCGCTGGCGTTGATCTGCCAGTACTACCGTGCCTTTTCCTCATCGATAAAATCAACAACGCCAACAACATCAACAACATCAAGAAAGGAAGGTCAATGAAGCACGCTCTCTCCATCCTGGCCGCAACCGCCTCGGCCGCCATGCTGTTGTCCACGCCCGCCGCGGCGCGCGATACCAAGTACATGCTGCCGTTCCAGGAAGTACTGGATATGCCGGAAGCCCAGGAAAAGCTCGACGGCTCGGTCAAGTTCTTCCTGGCCGGGCAGAAGAAGCCCAAGGTCCTGGAGACCAAGGAGAGCGATGTGTCCAACCGCAAGACCAACAGCTTCGGCAAGAGCGATGAAGAGGCCTGCCGCTGGGCCGCGCTGTCCGCGCTGATCGCGTTCCAGGACAAGGCCAAGACGCTCGGCGCCAATGCCGTGGTCGACGTGGTGAGCTACTACAAGAAGGACTCGGTCGCTAGCCCGACCGAGTACGAATGCCACGCCGGCGCCGTGGTGGCCGGTGTGGCGCTCAAGGGCACGTACGCCAAGGTGGCGGGCAAGTAAGGCCGAGCGCCACACGACGCCATGCCGGCCGCCCCGATTCACGTTCGCGTTGCGTCGGTAGCTGGCCTGGCGGGACAGGTCCCGCCCGCCAGGCAATGGCTGGGCGCGGACGAAGCGCGGCGCCTGGACGCCCTGCAGGCCGGCCAGCGCGCCGCCCAGTTCGTGGCCGGGCGCTGGATTGCGCGCCAATTGCTGGCGCAAGCTTACGGCGGCGGCTGGCAGGACTGGACGCTGAGCGCCGCGCCGGACGGCCCGCCGCGGGCCATCGGGCCTGTGTCCGCTTTTCTCTCCCTCTCCCATTCCGGCGACCACGTTGCCTGTGCCGTCGGGCTGGAACCGCTCGGGTTGGACATCGAGCGCGTGCTGCCGCGCAAGGGGCTGGACGCGCTGGTGCTTGCGGTCAGCAGCGAAGCCGAGCGCGCCGCCTTGCCGGCATTGCGCCCGGGCGGCGATCCGACGGCGCAACGCGAGGCCTTCTTCCAGCTCTGGACCTTGAAGGAAGCCTGGCTCAAGCGCGGCGGCGGGGGCCTGTTCCAGACCATGCTCGGGCAGGCGGTGGCGGTGTCGCCGGCGGCCAGCCCGGCCACCGCCAATGCTTGCAGCTGGCGCCACGGCGACGCTGTGCTGGCGATCCACGCCGTGCCTGCTATCTCGTTGTCGGATACCGTGCCTGCGGGCCTGCGCTACTGGTGCCTGGCGCCAGCGGCGGATGCGCCCTGAGCATCACGTCATCAAGGGCGCTATCCGCGCCACCACCGGTACGTTCGGCCGGTGTCGGGGTAAGCCCGGATACCCGTCATTACCCCGCGGCGGGCAACACATCTCTTGGCACGCCTTCGGTTAGACTTAGCCCTTGGATTCGTCCTCCCGCCCATGCAGCCGGCTAATCGAGATACCAGTCTTGCAAGGAGAAGTCCCCCATGCATGCAGTTCCGTTGCTAGATAGCAGTAGCAGTGCCAACGATAGCGATAGCCCTACCGAAGTTCCGCTGCGCGACCTGCGCCGCGTCACCATTCATCCCGATCACTGGTATCCCCTGGCCTGGTCGCGCGAGGTCAAGCGCGGCAAGGCGCATGGCGTGCGCTTTGCCGGAGAGCCGATCGTGCTGGTGCGCACGGCGTCCGGCGCGGTGTTCGCGCTCGAGGATCGTTGCGCGCACCGGCAGGTGCCGTTGCATGCGGGCGTGGTCGAAGGCGAATCGATCCGTTGCTGCTATCACGGCTGGACCTATGACTGCACCGGCCGCTGCATCGATGTGCCTTACCTGGGCCGCGAGCGCTTGCCCAACGGCGTGCGCTCCTACCCCTGCCGCGAGGTGGAAGGGCTGATCTTCGTGTTCCCCGGCAGCGCGGTGCTGGCCGACGAAACCCCGTTGCCCAGCCTGGGCTCGGTGGCCAACAAGGCCTACAAGACGCGGCGTTTTGGCCGCGAGGTCAAATGCCATTACTCGTTCATGCACGAGAACCTGATGGACATGAACCATCAGTTCCTGCACCGGCGGCAGATGGGGCAGATGCGCGCCAGCTCGCTGGGCCGCCGGCGCGGCGACGGATGGGTCGAGGTGGACTACACCTTCGCTCGCGAGCAAGGCAAGCAGCCGGTGGGCGAAGCGCTGGTGTTTGGCGGCGGCAACAAGGGCAGCAAGGGCGGGCAAGGCGGCAAGGACGTGATGACGGTCCGCACCCTGTATCCCTACCAGACCCTGCAGATCCGCACCTCGGATGCCACACTGGTGATGGACCTGTGGATCGTCTACGTGCCGCTCGACGCCGAGCAGCGCACCAACCGCACGTTCGGGCTGCTGTCGATCAAGAAGCCCGGCATTCCCGGCATACTGGATCTGGCCTGGCCGCTGCTGGTGTGGTTTACCGAGCGGATCTTCAAAGAGGACCGCTGGATCGTCGAGAGCGAGCAGGCGGCGCACGACGAGCAGGGCGCCGACTGGAACCAGGAGGTGTTTCCGGTCATCAACGAACTGCGCGATCTGCTGCGCGAATGCGGCATGCCGGAAGCGTCGGCCGGGAGTTGACGGCGGATAGGCGGATAGGCTGATATAGCTATTGCGAGAACCGGCTGCGCTCGTCGCGCTCGAGCGCGGAGCAGGCCGTCCTGAGGATGGCCGAGAACCGCGTCAGCGCGGGCTCGATGCGGTACGCCGGCCCGGCAATGGAAATCCCGTAGCATTCTCCCGACAGCCGCACGGGCCAGGCCAGCGCGCCAACATCGGGCAGCGACTCGCCCAGGTTGATGAAGCAGCCTTGCTCGGCGGACTTCTTCAGCTCGGCTTCCAGCTGCGCCGCGTTGGCTACCGTGCGTGGCGTGAAGCGCTCGAAGCTGAGCTGAGCGATCAGCGCGCTGCGCTCGTCCTCGGGCATGACGGACAGCAAGGCCTTGCCGATCGAGTTTGCATGGAGCTCACGCCGCTCGCCTGCGGTGGCGATATAGCGGATCGCGTGCGGGGATTCGAGCACGTCCAGGTACACCACCCACCGGCCTTCATGCAGCTTGCCGATCACCACGGTCTCGCCGGTGGCGGCACGCAGCTCGTTCATGGTGCCGTGCACCCGGTCCAGCACCGGGTCGTGCCGCGCGATCTGCTGCGCCATGGCCAGCAGGCGGCCTGTGGGGTAATAGCCTTGGCGGCGGCCGGTCTCGTACAGGTAACCCAGCGAGGTCAGGGTCCGGATCAGCGCCAGGCAGCTCGATGCCGGCACCGCCAGCAACCGGGCCAGCTCCGATAGCGACAGCGCGCGCCGCTCGCGCGCGAAGGTTTCGATGATCTCGAGCACGCGCAACGCCGTCTTCACGTTCATCGGCGGCGCTTTGTTGTCGTTGGCGGTCATGAGTGGGGCAGGCCGGGATTGGCCGGAAGAGAAGCACTCATCATAGTCGATCGTCCCATGGCCCCCGTGGCCGACCGTGCAGCCCACCATCAGGCCGTTGCCCACGGCGGCAATGCGGTAGGTGGTAAACAGCTTGATCAGCCACAGTCCAGCGTCCGGGGGGCAGGCGGGAAGCCAAGGTGCGGTTTACCTTTCCGAGGGCGGGTCAAGTCAGGAGGGATGCGTTAGGAAAAATGCGTTTGGACAGATGCCGCAAAGGCTGCAGCGTCTCTGCATCCCTGATGCGCGAGATTGCAGAATTTGCCGGGGCTGCCAGGAAATTTCTGTTTTGTGCGTAAAAAGTCACTCAGAATCCATTGCCGAGGCGGTTGAGGCGTCGCGGGCTGGCTGAAACAGTTGACTAGTTTTTTCATAGGGATAAAATAACTTTCACAAACATGAAAAAAGCCGGGCATCACAGCTGCCCTCATGGGGTCGCGGCGAAGCCGGCATGGAGACTGCAATGACCCCCTCGTCGTCCTCACCGATCTACTTTGTCCGTGCCGAAGACGTGCCCGGCTACCACCCGGCCAATCATGTCGGCACGCTGAACCGCCGCATCATCGGCCGCGACAACGTCGGCGCCACCCAGCTAGAAGTCATCCACGGCACCATCGAGCGCGGCAAAGGTGCCTTGCCTCACGCGCATCCCGGCATCGAGCAGGTCTGCTATGTGCTGGAGGGCAGGGCGCGCGCCGAGGTGAACGGGCAATCGCGCGAGCTTGGTCCCGGCGATTGCTGCTTCTTCCCGGCCGAGGCCATGCAT